>JAIQGG010000002.1:1500000-1596696 GCA_020072785.1 Terriglobia bacterium
GCAGGATCCTTACAGCGTGCGCTGCACGCCGCAGGTGCACGGAGCGGTGCGCGATGCGCTGGCGCAGGCGCGGGCGACGGCGCTGGTGGAGCTGAACAGCGCGACGGACAACCCGCTGGTCTTCGTGCGCGATGCGAAGACCGGCGAGGGGGATATTCTCAGCGGGGGAAATTTTCACGGGCAGCCGCTGGCCATGGCCGCGGACCAGATCGCCGTGGCGCTGGCCACGCTGGGCGGGATCTGCGAGCGGCGCATCGAGCAGATGACCAATCCGCTGACCAGCCTGCTGCCGGCGTTCCTGACGCCGGAACCGGGGCTGAATTCGGGGTTCATGATCGCCCAGGTGACCGCAGCGGCCCTGACCAGCGAAAACCGGGCGCTGGCCGCACCGCATTCGGTGGATTCGATTTCCACGTCGGGCAATCAGGAAGATTACGTGTCCATGGGCATGAGCGCGGCGCGGCGGCTGGAGCGCATGCTGGGCAACCTGCGGTATATCGTGGCGATCGAGCTGCTGTGCGCGTGCCAGGGGATCGATCTGCTGGCGCCGCTGCAGACTGGGACGCTGGCGAAGAAGGCCTACGACGCAGTACGGGCGAAGGCGCCGAAGGTGGTGGAGGATCGTCCACTGGCGCCGGATATGGAAGCAGTGGCGGCGCTGATCGGGCAGGCGCAGATCGCGCAATTGTTGCGGTGAGTTCAGTAAGTAGCCAACTCTAAAAGCGGGCGCAGCGAGCTGCGCCCCTATAGCCTAAATTTAGAAGACACATCTCCGGTCCGGGCGGGGTGTCTCGATTCGTCCGTGGACCGCGTGTTTCAGGCGAGGGATTCGAGGAAGAAGGTGCCCATGCGCCAGGCGGCGAGGTAGCTGAAGGGGGGTAGCTCGAGGGAGTAGTGGCCGCAGGGGAGCGCGAGGGTGCGCGGGTCGCAGCCGTGGGTGCGCAGGGCGCCGAGCATTTCGGCGGTCAGCTCGGGAAGGAAGGTGGGGTCGTAATTGCCGTAGACCATGAAGCAGTTTTTGCCCGCGCCCAGGCCGAGTTCGACGTAGGGCATGGGGCTGATGGGGGCCCAGAAATGGCGAAGTTCGTCGAGGGAGATCTTGCTGCGCAGGCCTTCCCAGACGTGGTTGGTGGTCATGCCGTATTTGACCACGTCGGCGAAGTAAGTGGAAACGTGAAAGAAGCCCGCGGCGCGGACAGCGGGATCGTGCACCAGGGTGATATAGCCGACGGAGGAGCCGATGCTGGTGCCGAGGACACCGAGGCGGGTGTAGCCCTGGCTTTCGAGCCAGCGCAGGCATTGCCGCGCATCCATGACCGCCTGGCGATTGGCCTGCAGGGTGAGGCCGATGTTGGGGCCGACGAGCTGGTCGGCACGCTCGTGGCCCTGGGCCATGCGCCGGTCGTGATAGGGGAGACTCAGACGCAAAACGGTAATGCCGAGGAGCTGCAGCCACTGGCACAAGGCGCGCTGCCCTTCCCACTTGGCGTTCCAGTTGGGAAGAACGAGAACCGCCGGGCCACCGCGGCGCGCCGGAAAGAACTGCGCGTGGACGGTGTTGTTCTCCGGGGAATCCGAGCACAGGGCGCTGGTGAAGGTCAGGACGTTGTCGTGGAGGCGGTAGTCGGCGGCCGGGCCAACGGCGAACCATTCGCGGCTGTTTTCGATGGTGGCGGGGACCCAACGGCGCAGGAAGCCGCGGGGATCGGGCTCGCCGGCACGGCCGCCGATGTGCTCGAGGCCCCATTCGAGCGGGCGCACCATGCGGTTGTCGTCGGTGGTCCAGCGACGGTGCTCGTAACGGCGGATTTTCTGTTCGAGCCAGTGCATAAGAGTGAAGAATCAAATATAGCGGAGCGGCCAGAGGGGCGCAAACCGCGTGATGAGAGGGGAAAGCGTAGTAGTGGCGCACGGTGAAACGGTTGCAGCGTTCCAGGATGGAACGGTGTTAGCCATGCGACACGCGGGGCGGGGCCTTTGTTGAGGCGGGTGCGGGTCTGTGGCACAGTCAAAATGTGCTTACTCTCTTCTTTTTGGTGCTGGGGCTGATCATCGGCAGCTTCCTGAATGTGTGCATCACGCGCATTCCGGAAGAGCTGTCCATCGTGACGCCGGGCTCGCGCTGCCCGCGCTGCAAGACGCCCATCCGGCCTTTCGACAATATCCCGGTGCTGAGCTGGCTGCTGCTGCGCGGGAAATGCCGGGACTGCGGGCTGCCCATTTCGCCGATGTACCCGGCGGTGGAACTGCTGACGGGGCTGGTTTTCGTGGCCTGCTATGCGGAATTCGGGATAAGCGCGGAGCTGTTCAAGTGGCTGTTCTTTGCCGGTCTGCTGATCGTGCTGACGGTGACCGACCTGCAGGTGCGCATGCTGCCCGACGCGGTGAACTGGCCGGGCTTCGGCATGGGACTGGTGTTCAGCGCGGCGGTGCCGCCGCAGGACGGCACGGCGCTGTGGGTGGTGCAGACGTTCGTGCACCGCCGTGCGCCGGAGATGGCCGTGGGGCTGCTGGATGGGCTGCTGGGCGCGGCATTTGGCAGCCTGCTGCTATGGGGCACCGGGAGAGCGTATAAGGCGTTGCGGGGCCACGAGGGCATGGGGCTGGGCGACGTGAAGATGATGGCCATGGTGGGGACGTTCCTGGGGTTCCGGGGCACGTTCCTGACGATTCTGGTGGGCACGTTCCTGGGAAGCGTCGTCGGGATCGGGATCGTCCTGACGCTGTACGTGGCGGGCTGGGGGCGGGAGCTTGCCCAACGGGCGAGCCGGCGCGGACTCGGCAGCATTCAATCGCTGCGCTTCTATCTGGCGAGCCAATACCAACTGCCCCTGGGAACGTTTCTGGGGATCGCCGCCTTGCTGGTGGTGTTTCTGAGCCGGCACCCCGTTTTCTACCGGGTTCCGGGAGCCCACTGAAGCGCGCCCCGCCGGAGCAGCCATGCTGACCGTCATCCTCATGCAAGGAGAGTTTCAGGGCAACGGACGGTGGGCCTTCTACGGTCTGGGTTTTTTCTTCGGACTCATCGCCCTTATCGCCTTCCTGACCTTCGTCATCCGCCGCGTGTTCCGGCGCGGACGCGAGGAGCAGACATCGCCGCTGGAAGCCGCGCCCAATAGCGACAACGCCTCGGCGTTCATGACCGCGTCGATGCAGGGAGTGATCCAGAAGCTGCGCGAGCAGGAGAAGGAACTGGAGCGGCTGCACCGCGAGGAAAAAGAGCGGGCGGTGCAATCGGAAAAGCTGAGCGAAGAAGTGACGCGCAACATGCCCGCCGGGCTGCTGGTGGTGAACGCCATGGGCATCATCGTTAGCGCGAATCCCGCCGCCGAGCAGGTGCTGGGCATGCGCGGGCTGGCGTACCGGCGGTACAGCGAGGCCCTCGGGGAAAGTTCCGGGCTGGTGGCCCTGGTGGCTAGCTGCCTGCAGCAAGGCACGATCCACCGGCGGGAGCAGGTGGAGCACACCACATTGCAGGGAGAGATCCGGCTGCTGGGTGCCACGGTTTCGCCGATCCGGCGCGGCGACAAGATCAATGGGGCCATCTGCCTGCTGAGCGACCTCACGGAACTGGCGGCCCTGCAGCAGCAGGTGCAGCTAAAAGAGAACCTGGCGGTGCTCGGAGAGCTGTCCGCGGGAATCGCGCACGAATTCAAGAATGCCCTGGCCACCATTTCCGGCTACGCGCAGTTGATCCGCGGGGAAAACACGCCGGAGGAAACGGCGGAATACGCCGGACTGATACTGGAGCAGTCGCGAAACATCACGCAGGTGGTCACGGAATTCCTGAAGTACGCGCGGCCGTTGGAAATTTCGCACGAGCAGGTGCTCCTGCAGCCGATCGTCGAGCGCGTCGTCGCCGAACTGCAGGAAGCCTTCCCCGAGGTGCAGATCGCGGCGCAGGGAAACTTTGGCCGGGTCGCCGGGGAGGAGGGCTTCCTGCGGCAGGCGCTGTTGAATCTGGCGCGCAACGCCGTGGAGGCCGCCGGCGCTGCTCCCGGGGGCGGGCGGGTCCGCCTGGAAGGCAGCATCGTGGGCAATGCGGGAGCCGAAACGCAGCAGATCAGCATTGTGGATAACGGACCGGGCATCGCCGCCGGAGCCCTGAACAAGATCTTCGTGCCCTTCTTTACCACCAAGGCGAACGGCACCGGCCTGGGCTTGCCGGTGGTCCAGAAGATCATCGTGCAGCATGGCGGCAAGGTCGAAGCGCGCAACCACGCGGGGGGCGGAGCGGAGTTTATCGTTACGCTACCCGCCGGTCCAACGGCCTCCGAAGCGCTAAAATAGTAACCTAAGCAAAATGTCGGGGTCCCCTGCCTTGCTCCGGCGAAAGAGGCGTATATGCAAGCTATTTCCGCATTTCGCGCAGTGACCCTTCTGGCGGCTGCCGCGATTGTCAGCGTTCCGGCCTATGCCCAGCAGGAGCAGCAAGTGTCCGTGGCCGAGGCTGCGCGCAGAACCCGGGCACAGAAAAAGACCCCCACAAAGCCAGTAAAGATTTATACGGACGACGAACTGGCCCGCAGCACGCCGGCAAGCACTCCCGCCCCGGCGGGCACGGCGGGAACTGCGGAGAAGGCCGCCGCGAAAAAGCCGGGCGAAGAAGGCGCGAGCGCAAAGGGCGAGGGCAAGGAAGCGGGTGGCGGAGCTGCCAAGGATGAAAAGTACTGGCGGGCGAGATTCCAGCAGGCCCGCGAAAACCTGGCGCGCGCGGAAAAGGAACTGGACGTGCTGCAGCGCGAATCCAGCAAGGCCCAGTTGCAGAACTACAACGATCCCAACAAGGCCATGCAGGAACAGTTTGCACGCAAAGAGATCAACGAAAAGCAGGCGCAGATCGAAGCCAAGAAGAAGGAGATCGGGGATCTCCAGAACTTCCTTAGCAAGCTTGAAGACGAGCTCCGGATGTCCGGAGGGGATTCCGGCTGGGCCCGCTAGCGCCGGCGGTACGGCTGCCCCGGCCCATGCGCCTTTCCTGGCCCACAGATACCCGCGTGTCTTTGCGGGGCGGCGCGGGCTTGCACGGCAGAAACGGACACGATGGAACCCCTTCTCCTAGTTGAAGACAAGAGCGAGCTCCGCGCCATGCTGCACAAGGCGCTGGAGCGCGCGGGCTACGCCGTGGAAGAAGCGGCCGACGGCCTGGCGGCCATTCAAAAGATCCGCGGGCGGCGCTACCTGCTGATTCTCTCCGATCTGAAGATGCCCGGCGCCTCCGGCCTGGACGTTCTGCGCGAGGCCAAACAGGCGGACGCCACGATTCCGGTTATCCTGCTGACGGCCTTCGGTTCGATCGAGGAGGCGGTCACGGCGATGAAAGAAGGCGCCTTTGACTTCCTGCAGAAGCCGGTGGACCTGGAGCATTTGAAGCTGCTGGTGCAGCGCGGGGCGCGGCAGCAGGAGCTGCTGCGGGAAAACCTGCTGTTGCGCGAGGAATACTCGGAGCGCTACGGGTTTCCGCGGATCGTCGGCGAACACGCCGCGATCCGCGAAATCAGCCAGCAGATCCAGCGCGTGGCGGCGACCGATTCCACGGCCCTGCTGCTCGGCGAGAGCGGCACGGGCAAGGAACTCTTCGCGCGGGCCATCCATCACCTGTCGCCGCGCCGCGACCAGCAGATCGTGGCCCTGAATTGCGCCGCTATCCCCGACGGCCTGGTGGAAAACGAACTGTTCGGCCACGAGCGCGGGGCCTTCACCGGAGCGGGAGCGCGCAAGGTGGGCAAGCTGGACCTGGCGCACCGCGGCACGCTGTTCCTGGACGAAATCGGCGAACTGCCCCTGGCCACACAGGCCAAGCTGTTGCGCGTGATCGAGGAGCGGTGCTTCGACCGCGTCGGAGGAACGCAGCCCATCGAAGTGGACGTGCGCATCGTGGTGGCCACCAACCGCGACCTGCGCAAAGCCGTGGAAGCCAAGACCTTCCGTGAGGATCTTTACTTCCGCATCTCCGCCGTCCCCATCCTCATTCCGCCGCTGCGCGAACGCGGCAAGGATGTCCTGTTGCTCGCGGAGCATTTCCTCGACCAGTTCCGGCGGGAATTCTCCAAACAGGGGCTGGAATTCTCTCCGGATGCGCGCGAGCGCATGCTGCAATATGCCTGGCCGGGCAACATCCGCGAACTGCAGAACGCCATCGAGCGCGCCGTAATTCTTGCCGACGGCCCGGTGCTCACCCCCCAGGCCCTGCAACTGCCCGAGCCGCTTCCAGCCGGGGGGAGCATTCCCGCCGGTCTGCTGCCCGAAGAGTTCACCTGGAACGGGACGCTGGAAGAGGTCAGCCGGCGGGCGCTGGCTCATGTGGAACGCGTGCTGCTGGAAAACACCATGCGGGACTGCCAGTGGAACAAGACGCGGGCCGCGGAAAAGCTCGGGGTATCGGCAAAAACACTGCTGGCCAAACTGCGCAGCGCCGGACTCGAGAAGTAAGCTTCTTCCCTGCCCGCGCGGTCAGCGAGGGCGCTTCCCCAGATGCAGGGCCACCGTCGCGCCGGTCCACGCCTCGAAGCGCGTCTCCACATAGCCCGCCTGCTGCATCAGCCCGGCCAGCTCCTCGGGCAGGAAAAAGCGCGCCACGGAAGCGGGAAGGTAGGAGTACGCCGGGCGGTCGCCGGAGATGATGCCGCCGAGGCGCGGCAGGACGCTGCGAAAATACCAGCGGTAGAGAGCGCCGAAGAAACCGCTGCGCGGTTCGGTGAAATCGAGAATGGCCAGGGTGCCGCCGGGCTTCAACACGCGGAGAATTTCGCGCAGGCCGCTGTGGTAGTTGGCGAGGTTGCGGAAACCGAAGGCGGAGGTGACCAGATCGAAAGAGGCGTCGGGAAAAGGCAGGCGCAGGGCATCGGCTTCGAGGAACTCGGGAGCCGCGAGTGCGCCAGAGTGTTGCGTGGCGGGTACGCCGGCGGCCTTTTCCCTGGCGCGCACCAGCATGCGGTGGGCGAAGTCCGCGCCAAAGATGTGCGCCTTCCCTGCCCGGGCCAGGGCCAGCGCCAGGTCACCCGTGCCGCAGCAGAGATCGAGCACGCGGGCATCCGGGCGGGCGAGAATGCCGCGCAGGCGGCGCGTGGCGCGCCAGCGCCAGACCCGGTCGAGCTGCAGGGAGAGCACGTGGTTGAGCAGATCGTAACGCGGCGCGATGCGTCCGAACATCTCGCGCACCAGGCGCGAGGCTTCTTCTTCGGTGCGCGCACCGGGCGGGGTTGTTCCCCTGGGTGTGGTCTGCGGATCAGGCATGGATCTTCGCAGAAGGCTCCGAGAGGTGCGGCGCATGATGCAGGACGCGCTCGACGAGGGAAAGCGGGATGGCGCCGTAGGTGCGCGCCTGGCCCAGGGCCGGACTCAGGACAAAACGGAGATTTCCTCCGCGGGTCTTCTTGTCGCGGCCCATGACGCGGAGCAGGCCGGCCGGGCGCACCGCGGGCCATGCGGGAAGCGGACGCAGACGGCGCACGAGGGCGATGATGCGCGCGGCGTCATTGGCCGGGGTGATCTCCGCCTCGTGGCCGAGCAGAGCGGCGGCCATCATGCCCCAGGCGACGGCCTCGCCATGCTGGAAACGGCGGTATGCGGTGATGCTCTCCAGGGCGTGGCCGAAAGTGTGGCCAAAGTTGAGAATTTCGCGCAGACCGGTTTCGCGCTCGTCCCGGCTGACGACGCGGGCCTTGATCTCCGCAGAACGGGTGATGACATGGCTGAGGGCGCGGGCATCGCGGGCCAGGATGCGCTCGAGGTGGGCTTCCAGATAGGCGAAGAGGGCCTTGTCGGCAATGACGCCGTACTTGATGACCTCGGCCAGACCACCGCGAAACTCGCGCGGCGGCAGGGTGCGCAGCAGGAGCGGATCGATGAGCACCTGGCGCGGGGGATAGAAGGCCCCCACCAGGTTTTTGCCTTCGGGAAGGTTGACGCCGGTTTTGCCGCCGATGGAGCTGTCCACCTGGGCCACCAGGGTCGTGGGCACGTGCACAAGTTTCACGCCGCGCAGGTAGCTGGCGGCCACGAAGCCGGCCACGTCGCCCACTACGCCGCCGCCCACCGCGACCAGCAGGGCGCGGCGGTCGGCTCCGGCACGGCTCAACGCGCGGCACAGGGACTCCACGGTCTGCAAAGTCTTGGCCGCCTCGCCATCCTTCATGAAAATCACCGGCTGACCCTTCCGCAGGCGCAGGCCGCGAGAGACTGCGGCGCCCACGGCGCGCCATACGCGCGGCGAGGTCACGATAAAGCAGCCGGTGGCCGGGCCGAGTTTTTGCAGCCAGCGGTGCGCCTGGCCGGCAACGCCGGGGCCACAGACAATGGTGTAGCGGCAGTCCGCGGCGTGTACGGAAATTTGTTTCGGCTTGCTCATTGGCGCTCCTCGAATGTAACACAGGAGCTTGCGCTCCGGCCTCCACCCGTCCACACTCGTCCGCGGAGTGAATCCGGGAAAAGCTTCGTGCTACCATAAGTTGTTCCGAACCGACCGCCCCATGGCACATTCCTCGAAGACACACCCCGTCGATTACGCCGTCATCGGTTGCGGCATCGCCGGGCTGCGCGCGGCCATCGAGCTGAGCACGGCGGGCAGCGTGCTGGTGCTGGCCAAGTCCGAGCTGAGCGATTCGGCGACAGCCTACGCACAAGGGGGGATAGCCGTCTCCCTGAGCGACGAGGACGAAGTCGGGCTGCACGAACAGGACACCATCCTGGCCGGGGACGGGCTGTGCCGCGCCGAAGCAGTGCGCCTGCTGGTCGAAGAAGGCCCCAAGTACATCCAACAGCTGATCGAATGGGGCACCGAATTTGACCGCGCGGGGACCAAGCTGGCCTTCACGCGTGAAGCGGCACACAGCCGCTCGCGCATCCTGCATGCCCACGGCGACTCCACGGGGCGGGAGATCAGCCGGGCCCTGCTGGCCCGGGCGCATACCCTGCCCCGGCTGCACCTCTGGCCGCACGCCTTTACCACCGAGCTGCTGGTGGAATCCGGGCGCGTGGTGGGGCTGCGTTTTCTAGATGAAAGCGATGGCAGCGTGCATGAAGTGCGCGCCGGCGCCGTGCTCCTGGCCACTGGCGGGCTGGGGCAGATCTATCGGGAAACCACGAATCCGGAAGTGGCCACCGGGGACGGCATGGCCATCGCCTACAACGCCGGGGCGGTGCTTTCGGACATGGAGTTCGTACAGTTTCACCCCACCGCGCTGGCGGTAAAGGGCGCGCCGCGCTTTCTGCTCTCCGAGGCGCTGCGCGGCGAAGGCGCAGTGCTGCGCAACATCAACCTCGAGCGCTTCATGAAGCGCTACGCGGAAGCGCAGGAACTGGCGCCGCGCGACGTGGTGGCCCGGGCTATCGTCTCCGAAATGCACCGCACCAGCAGCGAGCATGTCTACCTGGACATGACGTCGAAGAGCGAAGAGTTTCTAAAGAAACGCTTTCCGCGCATCTATTCGACCTGCCTCAGCTACGGCCTGGACCTCGCGAGCGACCTCGCTCCGGTGTGTCCCGCGGCCCACTACATGATGGGCGGGGTCAAGACCGATCTGTGGGGGCGGACGTCGCTGGCGGGCCTGTACGCCGCGGGAGAGACCGCGGCGACCGGCGTCCACGGGGCCAATCGCCTGGCGAGCAATTCCCTTCTCGAAGGCCTGGTCTTCGGCGCGCGCGCCGGACAAGCGATGAACCAGGACGCGCCTGCCGCCAAGCATGGCGCCACCACCCTGCCGGGGATTCCCGCACCGCGGCCGGGCGACCCTGCGAAAGCTGCGGCAAAACATGCGGCGGGAGCGGCGCCATCCACGGTGCCGGCCCGCGCGGCGGCTCCCGCACCTGCCCCCGCGCTGCTGAAGATCCGCGACGTCATGTGGAAACACGTGGGGATCATGCGCAGCGGCCCGGCGCTGACAGCCGCGCTGGAGCAGCTCCGGGCCATTGCGCTGCCCGAGCCCAGGAAATTGAACCGCACGGAGCAGGAGCTGTGCAATCTGCATACCCTCGCGGAGCTGATCGCGGGGTCCGCGCTGGCCCGCGAAGAGAGCCGCGGCAGCCACTACCGCTCGGATTTCCCCTTCCGCAATGATGAGGACTTCTCGAAACACTCGGCGGTGGTGCGGGGGCAGGAGATCCAGTTCGAGGAGTAGGCGGCGGCAATAAATCAAAGAGCGATTCCTCGGCTTCGCGGACCGATAAACAAGCCCGCTCCGCTCGGAATGACCACAGCTAACGAATTGCCCTGAGCCGGTTAGCGGGGCTTGCGCTCAAGTTCCCTTACACTTTCCAGGAAGACGTGGCCGACAACAGCGAGGCTGCGGGCGCTGACCTTGTCCAGGGTGTCCTGCGGCGTGTGCCAGTAGGACGCGCTGGTCTCCAGATCGATGACGTCCACGGCGGGCACGCTCCGGCGCAGGAACGAGACGTGGTCGTCGTCAATGGAAGTTTCCTCGGGGACGAAGATATGGCCGTAGCCGAGCCGCGCGGCTACGGACCAGACCAGATCGGTCAGCCATTTCGTGGAACCGCTCTCGCGGCGAATGCGCAGGTTGCGGCTGCCGACGAGATCGGCGAGCAGCAGGGCTTTGATGCGCTTCAAATCGCCGCTGGCGGCCAGGCGCGCGGCCATCTCCCGGCTGCCATAGCAATTATCAGGATCCGCCCACTGCCAGTTGACCGCCTCTTCCCCGTCAAAGAAAGCGATCCAGACGGCATCACGGCCGGGCTTGGCGCAGAGCAGGCGCGCAAGCTCCAGCATCACGCCGGTGGAAGAGCCGCCATCGTCGGCGCCAACGAAGTTTTCCAGGCGTTTTGTGTCGTAGTGCGTGGACAGCAGGATGATGTCCGGACGCTCGCCGGGAATCTTCACCAGGATGTTTTTCATGGCCAGGCGTCCCGCAGGGGTGTCCGCGTGGAAGTCGTCGGTTTCGGTCCTGCAACCGTAGGACTTCAATTCGGCGAGGATGTACTGCTGGGCTTGCGCGATGCCCGGTGTGCCGGACTGGCGCGGGCCAATCTGCGTGAGCCGCGCCACGTGGGCGAGGGCCTTGCTGCCGTCAAAGCCGCCGGTGGAGTCCGGAGGAGGGGCGTCGGTGGCCTGGGCCGGAGCGGCTACCGCGAAATGGCCGTCGCGGGCTGGCATCCGCGGCAATTTTGAGTCATCGCTCTTTGCACCGCATCCGGCAAACGCAGCCAAGATAAAAAGCCCGCACACGCCGGCGTGGGCGACCGAGAGCCGAGAATGCTTCATTCAGCGCGCCTCCGCGGCCGCCGCGAGCCGCCGGGTGCGCCGCCGGGTGACCACCGCGGAAACCGCTATTCCCAGGAAATAGAGCCCCACCATGGGGGCCATGAAGATCAACATGGTCATGGCGTCGGGTGTGGGGGTCACGATGGCCGCGACGACGGCGATGATCAAAATGGCATAGCGGAAGTTCGTCCAAAGAAATTTCGGGGTCACAATGCCAAAGAGCGAGAGAAAGAAAATCAAGATGGGCAGCTCAAAGACCAGCCCCAGTCCGAGCAGCACCAAGAGGATCAGGTCGAAGTATTCGTTGATGCTGATCAGCGGGGTCACCGGCCCCTTGAAGCTGATCAGGAAACGCAGCATGTACGGCAGCATGATGAAATAGCCGAAGGCAATCCCGGAGAGAAACAACAAGACCGTGGAGAACAGGAACCCGGTGATGGCCTTGCGTTCGTGCTTGTAGAGCGCCGGGGCGACAAACAGCCAGATCTGATACAGGACCACCGGGGAGGCCAGGACCACGCCCAGATAGACGCCCAAGGTGATGATCAGGTTCAGGTAGCCGGTGGGATTGGTGTAGACGAGCTTCTGCTCGAGATGCGCGTCGGACAGGGCCTTCAGCATCGGGCGGGTAATCCAGCCGATCACGCGCTCGGAGACGGCCACGCCCGCGAAGGCGCCGAGGACGATGGCGATGAGCGAGTTGATGATGCGCGTGCGCAGCTCTACAAGGTGCTCGAAGAAGGTCATCGGGGCGCCGCTCTCTTCGGCGGGCGGTGGGGCGGCAGCCTCAGGCGGGGTAATAGTCGTCATGGTTGGTGGGCTCGACGCGCCCGACGGTGGCACTGGAGGTTTCCGGTTCCCTAGCTTGCCCGGCCGGGGGCTCGAGCGTGGACTCGGTCGAGCGGGCCACGGTTTCCGGGATGGCTGCGGAAGCATCTCCTGCGGATGGTTCGGCAGCGGGCGGCGCAGCCGCGGATTCCGGCGCAGGGGACTCGCTGCCAGGCACTTCGGAAGGCGGCAGGGCGGCCACTGGAGCCAAGGCGGCCTCGGCCTTCTTGCGCTCTACCTCGCGGGCCTGGCGCTCGAGGTCGCGCATCTCCTCTTCGAAGGCGCTGCGGAAATCGGTGGAGGCCTTGCGGAACTCGGCCATCAGCTTGCCCAGGCCGCGGGCCAGCTCCGGCAGCTTCTGCGGGCCGAAGACGACCAGCGCCACCAGGAAGATGACGACCATATGCGGGATGCTTAGCATGTCTCATGTGCATCATAGAGAACGCTCTTCCACGCTGTCAAACCCGCATTTCCGCTATGCTATACTGGCGTGGTAAGAGTTTCGCGAGGAGTCCATGAATAGAGAGCGTCGCGGGCTGATTCTGGTAGTGGCTGTGGTCGCTTTTTCGGCGGTTCTAGGAGCGGTCTACGGACCGTCGGTGAAGGCCACCACGGCTTCCGCGGACGATTACCAGACGGCAGTGCGGAACTTTACGCGGGTGCTGGACGTGGTGCAGACCAACTACGCCCAGCCGGTGGACACGGACAAGGCCATCTACGAGGGCGCCATCCCCGGGATGCTGCGCATGCTCGACCCCCATTCGAATTTCTTCGACGCTCGGCAGTTTGCGCTGCTGCGTGAAGACCAGCGCGGAAAGTATTACGGCGTAGGCATGGTCGTAGCGCCGCGCGAAAACCATACCGTGGTGATCACGCCTTATGTGGGGGCCCCGGCGTACAAGGCGGGCATCCGCCCCGGCGACATCATCAGCAAGGTGGACGACAAATCCACCAAAGGCCTCACCACCAGCGAAGTCGCGGACCTGCTGAAGGGCCCCAAGGGCACGCCGGTCAAGATCACCATCAGCCGCGAGGGCTATCCCGACCCGCTGATCTTCAACGTGGTGCGCGACGAGATTCCCCGGCATTCCGTGGACAGTTCCTTCCTGCTGCGTCCCGGTATCGGGTATATCCGGCTCTCGAGCTTCAACGAAACCACGGACCGCGAAGTAGCGGAAGCCCTGAAACAGTTGAACGCCGCGAACCTCGATGGGCTGATCTTCGACATGCGCGGGAATCCCGGGGGGCTGCTGAACGAAGCGGTAGCCGTCAGCGACATGTTCCTGGAAAAGAACCAGCTGATCGTCTCGCACCACGGGCGCAGCTCGCCGGAGCGCCGCTACTACGCGATCCGCGGCAACCAGGGGGTAACGGTGCCGCTGGTGATCCTGATCAACAGCAATTCGGCCTCGGCCACGGAGATCGTTTCCGGCGCCGTGCAGGACCACGACCGCGGGCTGATCGTGGGCGAGCAGAGCTTCGGCAAAGGACTGGTGCAGACGGTGACGCCGCTCAGCGAGAATACCGGGCTGGCGCTGACCACCGCGCGCTATTACACGCCGAGCGGGCGACTCATCCAGCGCGACTACAAATCGGTCTCCCTCTACGAATATCATTACAACCGCAAGGGTCCCGAGCATCCGACGGAAATCAAGCTGACCGACAGCGGCCGCCAGGTGACCGGCGGCGGGGGCATCACGCCGGACATTCTCGTGCCCGCGCCCAAGTTTACGAAGTTCCAGGAGACGCTGCTGCGCAACGACGTGCTGTTCGCCTACGAGGCGGGCGTTGGCGGCTTTACCCGCTACTACCTGGGAACCAAGCCCGAAATCACCAAGCAGTTCGAGGCCAACGCCGGCGTGATGGAAGAGTTCCGCGACTATCTGCGCCGCAAAAACATCCGCTACACCGAGCCGGAGATGGCCGAGAACCTGACCTGGATTCAGCGCAAGATCAAGCAGGAAGTGTTTCTCTCCACATTTGGCCTGCAGGAAAGCTTCAAGGTGCAACTGGAGGCCGACCCCCAAGTGCTGAGAGCCATGGAGGCCGTGCCGCAGGCGCGGGCGTTGTATGCGAACGCGCGCAAGGTCATCGCCCAGCGCAACGGGGAGCGCGACGAACAACCCTGAGACGTCCCGGAAGCGGAAATCGCGAACGGCGTATTTGGCGCAGGGTTGTGCGCAGCGGTTGGCAAGTTTTCCCGCCTCTGCTACTATTTTTAAGCGTCTAGTGCCGTAGGTCAGTGGGCGGCTAGCTCAGCTGGGAGAGCGCCTCGTTCGCAACGAGGAGGCCGGGGGTTCGAATCCCCTGCCGTCCACCATTCTTCCCTCGCCAATTCCATCCCGCACCAAACATCGAGAGAGCGTCCCGGTTCTAACGGGAAGGCCGTGACTTTAAGCCCCATGCCGTTGCAAACATGAGCAGGTCAGGAACAGCGTTCTCTGGCGAAGGTTAGGGCTTGCTCGGAGTGTCCCGGGTCGCTGAGGCGGCCGCGGGCGAAATTGCGCTGGCCGCCGCCTTTGCCGCCGAAAGCTTGCAGCGTGTCGCGGAGGAGCTGGTTCATGTCCTTGGCGGCGGATTCGTGCTGGGCGTAGACGAGAAAACCGTCGGAGGCCAGGAGCGCAATGGTTTTGTCATGTTTGGCGAGGGCGGTGGCCAGGAGGCCAAGGTAGTCGGCGCTGGCGCCGGGCAAGACGCGGCTGATAATGCGCAAGCCGTCCGCACCGGGTTGCGTGTCTTCGGCCAGGAGACGCGCTTCGGCTTCGGAGAGGCGCTCGGAGAGGGCGCGGGCGGTGCGAAAGTGCGCGTCGCGCTCCTGCTGGGCGCGGTCCGTGGCGGCAGCAACCTCCTCGGGGCCGCAGCTCAGCGCGGCGGCGGCGCGCTGCAGGAGGCGGAAATCACTGCGGGCGGCGCGGCGGGCGCGCTCGCCGCACACGAACTCAACGCGCCAGTCCTGGCGAATTTTCGCGATTCGGCGGAGGAGCAGAAGGCCGATCTGCCCGGTGTCGGCGACATGCGTGCCGCCGCAGGGCTGCAGATCCAGGCCCTCGATCTCCAGAGCGCGCAGCTTCCCTTCCCGCTCGACCTTCTTGCGCACGCCGAGCTGGTCCAACTCTTCGGCGGTGCCGAAGCGGACGCGCACGGGGCGGCTTTCGAAAATGACGGCATTGGCGGCGCGTTCGGTCTCTTCCAAGATGGCTTCGGTGGGCTCCTGGCCGCGCAGATCGATGGTGCTCACCTCGCCGCCGAGATGGAAGGAAACGGTGGGCAGGCTGTAGCGCTCGAGGAAGACGGCGGAGAGCAGGTGCTGGCCGGTGTGCTGCTGCATGTGGTCGAAGCGGCGCGGCCAGTCGATCTGTCCGCGGATCGGCCCCAGAGGCACCGGCCGGTCGAGCAGGTGCAGGATTTCGTCGCCGGCGTCGGAGACCTCCAGGACGCGGGCCTCGCCGAGCAGCCCCTTGTCCGCGGGCTGGCCGCCGGAATCGGGATAGAACGCGGTCTGGTCGAGCACCACGCGCCAGGCCGCCGCGTCGCCGTGGCGCGCGGGTTCGCAGCGCAGGACCTCGGCGGTGAATTCGCGGAGGAAGGCGTCGTCGTAGTAGAGGCGGCGGGTGGGCATGGGGGAATTCAGTCCCGGAGCGCCTGCTGCCAGGCCTCGGCATATTTGTAGCCGGTGCCGGTGTTGAAGAGAACGATGGATTCATCGGGCTGCACCCAGCCGGCGGCGGCGAGCTTGCGAATGGCGGCGACGGTGGCGGCACCCTCCGGGGCGGCGTAGATGCCTTCGGCGGAGGCCAGTTCGCGGCCCGCGGCGAGCATTTCAGCGTCGCTGACGGCCAAAGCCGTCCCATGAGTATCGCGCAGCATGCGCAGGATCAGGAAGTCGCCAAGCGGCCCGGGGACGCGCAGGCCGGACGCGATGGTCGTGGCGTTCTGGATAGGCTCGGCGGTCTCGCGGTGTTGTTCCCAGGCGCGCACGATGGGCGCGCAGCCGCTGGCCTGCACGGCCACCATGCGCGGCCGCGCGGCTCCGATCCAGCCCATCTCCTGCATCTCGTCGAAAGCCTTGCACATGCCAATCAGACCCACGCCGCCGCCCGTAGGGTAGAGGATCACGTCCGGGAGTTTCCTGCCAAACTGCTCCCAGAGCTCGTAGCCCATGGTTTTCTTGCCTTCGACACGGTAAGGCTCTTTCAGCGTGGAAACGTCGTACCAGCCTTCCCGGGCCTTGCGCTCGGCCACGTAGCGCCCACAATCGGAGATCAGCCCCGGCAAGGCCATCACCGTGGCGCCGAAGGCCCGGCATTCCATCTGGTTGGCCTGCGGGGTATCCGCGGGCATGACAATGACGGATTTGAGGCCCGCCGCCGCCGCGTAGGCGGCGAGGGCTCCGCCGGCATTCCCGGCGGTGGGCGCGGCAAGAACTTTTGCGCCCAGGTGCCGGGCCTGGGAGACCGCGACGGCCATGCCGCGGGCCTTGAACGAGCCCGTGGGGTTGAGAGCCTCGTCCTTCACGAAGAGGCTCTTCAGGCCCATGCTGGCGCCCAGGCGTTCGACAGGGAGCAGCGGAGTAAAGCCCTCGCCCAGAGTGACCGGGGCGCAGCCGGGGAGGACTTCGGCGTAGCGCCAGAGGCTCTTGGCACGCATGAGGAGGCTATTCGGATTCAGCGAAGCTCCAGCGCGCTTCAGGTCATAGCGGGCATAGAGGGGTTTGCCGCAGGGGCACAGGTTTTGGATGGAGGCGGCCGAGGCCTGCTGGCCGCATTGCGAACATTCGAGATGGAGGAGCGTGGAGGGGGTGGTCATAAACCGGAAAGTCTAGCACAGCCGCGCGCGGCTATTCCTGGAGGGATGTGCCGGCGGGGCGCTACAGAGGCCCCGGAATTCGCGGCCATTCACGTTACAATGGAGGCATGCCCGTGCGGCTCATTGCGCTGGATATCGACGGCACGCTGCTGGACAGCCGCTGGGGTGTGCCGGCCGCCAACTGCGCGGCCATCGCGGAAGCCACGCGGCGCGGCATCGAGGTCGCGCTGGTCACCGGGCGCCGCTACGACTTCGCCCTGCCCGTGGCGCGCATGGTGGATGCGCCGCTGACCATGATCGTGAACAACGGCGCGCTAATCCGGACGCACGACGGCCAGACGCACCTGCGCCACCTGCTGGCGCGGGACACCGCGTACAAGGTGCTGCATGCCACGCAGGCCTGGCGCGCGGCGACCTCCGTGGTCTTCGACCGCCCGCTGGCCAACCAGATCCTTACCGAAGGCCTGGACGGCGATGATCCCTACCGCCGCGCCTACTACGCGCGCAACCGCGAATTCCTCGGCCGGGCCGTGCCCCTGGAAAGCTGCCTTGTGGAGGATCCCCTGCAGGTGATGCTCGCTGGCGGCGTGGCGCCGATGCGCGATGCCGAGGCGGCGCTGCGCGGGCTGCCCATTGCGCGGGAGTTTTCCCTGGCCGTGACCGTCTACGAGGACAAGAATTTCTCGATGCTCGACGTCATCAACCCGGCCTGCTCCAAGGGCAGCGCACTGGCGGAATGGGCCGCAGTGCGCGGCTACGCCCGGGAAGAAATCCTGGCCATCGGCGACAATCACAACGACCTGGAAATGCTGCGCTTTGCCGGCATCGCGGTGGTCATGGGCAACAGCGTGCCGGAACTGAAGAGCTTCGGCTGGCACGAGACGCTTTCGAACGACGAAGCCGGGGTGGCCGCGGCCATCTCCCGCTTCGCCCTCGCGGAGACCGCCGGATGCGCCTGAGGGGCCTCCTGGCGTTACTGCTGCTCTTCGCGGCGGCCGCGCCGCTGCGTGCGGAATACGTACTGCTGCGCAACGGGCAGCGCCTGGCCGTGAGCGCTTACCAGCGGCTCGGCGGCTCTTACCGGCTGCAGATTTCCGGGGGCTCCGTGGAGGTCGCCGCGGCCGACATCGTGGCCATCGAGCGGGAAGAAGTGTTCCGGCATATTCCCGCGCCCGCCAACGAAAAGGCGCCCTACCACGACCTGATCCAGGAGGCCGCCCTGCGCAACGGCGTGGACGCCGATCTGGTCGCCAGCGTCATCGCCGTGGAATCACGCTTTGATGCCCGGGCCGTCTCCCGGCGCAACGCCCGCGGCCTGATGCAACTGCTCCCGGAAACCGCGCAACGCCTGGGGGTCAAGGACATTTTCGATCCCCGGGAAAATATCGAAGGCGGGACGCGCTACCTGCGCGAACTGCTGGAACGCTACCACGACGACGTGGTTCTGGCCCTGGCGGCGTACAATGCGGGACCCCAGCGCGTGCGGCAGTATGGGCAGGTGCCGCCTTATGCCGAGACCCAGTCCTACGTCCGGCGGGTCAAACGCAGCTACGAGCAGCAAAAGGCCCAACACCATCCGCAGCGCGCCGGCGGCGGCACCTCCACGGAAAAAACCCTTAGCCGCGGCGCCGCGCTCTGAGAGCCTTGTCGCCAGCCCTAGGGCTCTTGGGGATTGGAAAGTGGAGGAATGGGCGGCGCGCCTGGCTGCGGCGTCCCCGGCGGGGCGGCAACAGGCTGTCCGATGGGTTGGCCAATGGGCGCCCCGGTCTGCATCCCCGGCTGGCCCGCAGCAATGACATCCTTCGATGGATCCCAGATGAATTCCCAGTCGCTGTAGCGCACACCATTTTCGTACACCATGATCGAACGGCGCCGCACCTTGCTGCCTATGCCGATAATGTTGCCGCCGATGATCGCCGGCTCGGAGGAGGCCAAACCCGGCTGGCCGGTCTGCGCGGCGGACGCCTCTGCTCCCTCCGTTGCCGGAAGCGGCGCACCTTTCTGGCTGCTCTGCGGGCCCGCAGCAGGCTGCGCGGCTGGCGTGGCGCCCGGGAGTTGCAGCGCACCGGGACGCTGCTTGGAGCTGCCGATGAGCTGTCCACCCGGCCCCACATAGATCAGGCGCCAGCTGCCGTCCTGTACATTCATGGGATCGGTATAGGCTTGGCGCATAAAGCGCACACCGTTCTTCGGCTTGGTGAGGTCTTCGAGGGAGGACGGGAAGCGCCCGGTCTTGCGGTAGAAGAGCTTGATGCCGCGGACATATTGCTGGCCGCGCCAGATCATCTCTTTTTCCTTCTCGCGGCGGCCTTGCGTCAGCAGGTTGGGCCCGACGGTAACCGCGGCAATGAGCATCAGCGTGGCGGCGAAGAGGACCAGCAGCAGGGCGTAGCCGCGCTGCGCACGCGCCCTGCGCCACGCAGTATGCCGCCCGCTCATGCCTGGGGGGCCTCTTCGAGGGTCAGTGTGCCGTGCAAGCCGGAAGCGATCTCTTCATACTCCAGGTTGTCGTTGCCGATGCGCACGACGCGGAAGCGCCCGAACAGCGTCTCACCCTCGCCGACGATGAACACGTCATCGCCGTCGGTGAAGAAGGCGCGCTTGGTGCCGCCGGAGGGGAGCGTGGCGTAGCCGAAAAACTTGACGGGCAGCGGGGCGACCGTTGGCCGCGCGGGGACCGCGGGCAGCGGCGGCTGCTTGGCGATCTCGATTTTCTTCTCTTCTTCCGGCGGCGGGGCGATGGCGCTGAAAATATTGCGGCGGCTGCGGGCGTAGTCGGTCTTACGCGCGGCCTCGGCCTTCCACCAGTGCAGCTGGGGATTGTCCACGGCGAGCGGCGGGAAATTCAGGTTCCAGACGCCGGCGGTGGCCTGCCTGGCCGGGGGCCGGGTCTCGGCATACCAGACCGCCGCGGCGATGGCCACCAGCGCCAGGAGCAGGACGATCTGTCTCTTCGGCGTCATGCGTTCCTATGCCGTCTTCCGGAAATACGTCTGCAGGTGCAGATTCACGCGCAAAGCTCCGCCCGCATTGTGCGGCGAAGAGGCCAGCGTCAGGTCATCCACGATGAACAGGCCGCCAGATTTCTGCAGGCCGTTCAGAAAGCGCACCACGCTGGTGTAATCGCCCTCGATGGCGGCATCCATCTCCACCTGCAGAAACGGCTTCTTGGCCACTTCCTGGCCCTTAAAATTCAGGCTGGCGATCTTCACGCCGGCGGTCTTGGCGACGCCGCCCAGCTCGCCGACCAGGGAGGAGTAGCCGCTGGAGGCCAGCGGCAGCGACTTCTCGAAGCGCTCGCAATCCTGTTGGATGGCCGGCATCTGAGTGCGGATGCCCCGGGCGCGCTCCACGTCGGCCTTGAGCAGCTTGAGTTGCTGGCTTTCCAGCGCCAGCATCTGTTGCGGAGTGCGAACACCTGCGCCAGAACGCCAGTTGTACGCGGCCAGGGCGATGTCCGCGGCGAGGAGAAGCCCCAGGCCGCTGAGGATCACGATTCTGCGCATTGTGAAGTCCCGCCGCATTCAGGTCCTCGTATAGGTAACCGTCAGCTCCAGCACGGACTGATCCCCGGCTTCACTTCCCTGCGGGGCATGTTCGGAGAGCAGCTGCACATTCGAAAACATCTTCGAGCCCTCGAGCGCCCGGAGGAACTTCAGCTTGGCCTCGTCGCTCGCGGCTCCCACCACCAGCCGCACTTCGACGCGGTTGTTCTCCAGCTTTGGGGCGATGCTCACGACACGCACGCCGCCCGGCAGAAGCTGTTCGAGGTCCATGAACATTTGGGTCCAGTTGAAGCTGCGCGCATCCAACAGAGAATTCAGATATGCGGCGCGTTCATGCAGTTGGGCGTTTTCCGGGCGGCTGAAAAACTCCTCCAGCCCCTGGCGCTCCCGGCGCAACACCTCGATCTGCCGTTCGACCTCCGCGGTCTTTGTGCGCAGCGCCTGGTCCGCGCGGCGCTCCTGATAGACGTGGCCGCCCAGAAGCAGGAAGGCCATGCCGGCCACGGCGCCGAGAAACCCCGCGCCCGTCAGAAACCGGCGGTGCGTTTCGAGCGGCTTGGTCGCCAGATTGAGCCGGACCTTCATGCTCTTCCTTTATCCATGATGCAGCATCCAGCCGACCAGCCCGTCGAGCTCGCGCTCCGCCAAGGGCCGCGCATCGCCGCGGATGAGGCCGTCGGCTGCGGCGGCGCTGAGCAGGCCGCGGATGGGGCAATGAAACTCCGCCTCGAACGGCCCGCTAAATTCGTCCAGGCGGCGGCCAAGCCCGGCGACGCGCACCGAGCGAATCTCTTCCTGCCAGGTGTCCTGGTAATAGGCGGCTACGGGAAAGACCTCTTCGAGCAGCACTGCAGGGGTGACCCGGCTGGAATCCTCGGGGAGCTCGGTGCAGCGGTAGCCACAGAGAATCCCCTGGCGCACAATGGCCGTGGTCAGCGAGGTCCCGGAGACCCGCGCCAGGAGCGTCGGTCCGCGGTCCTCGAGCAGGGACACGGCCGCCAGCGAGGAGCTCAGCACCACGCCGGGGTGGAGACCGGCGGCTTCCGCCAGGGCTTCGTACTCGCGCACGATACGCTGGCGGGCCAGCGCCGTCACCACATCCACGCCTTCTTCCCGGGGTTGCTGGCGCATGTAGGAGATCTGCGTGTCCTCGGTTTCGAAGGGCACGCTCTTCTTCAGTTTCCAGCGCAGGATGGGGAGCGCTTCCTGAGGTTTGCGGGGAAACTCCTCGAAATGCTGGACAAAAACGCGGATCACGGGATCCGGCAGCAGCAGCGCCACATCCATATCCCGGGCGCCGAGGCGGCTGAAGATGCTGCCCATGGTGGTGCGCACCGCGCTGGTATTGATGATATTGGGCTCGACGGCGGAGGGCACGATGGCTCCCGGCGGGAGGGCCTCCACGGCGAAGCCGTCCACGCCGCCCCTGTGCGTGAAGCGCGCCGCGGCAATTTGTCCCGGGGTGATCTCGCAGGCCAGCGGCGGGTGCGCGCTGGCGTCCAGCCAGTGCACAAAGCTGCGCACCAGTCCGCTCTTGAAAATGCCCTGCCGGAAATCCGCGCTGCTACTCAACGAAGGTCACCTTGTTGATTTCACGCAGCGTGGTCACGCCGGCGCGGATTTTGACCAGGCCGCTCTCCCGCAGGGTAATCATCCCTTCCTCGATGGCCACGCGCTTGATCTCCGACGTGGGCCGGCGGTCCACGATCATCTCCCGG
This sequence comes from Terriglobia bacterium, assembly GCA_020072785.1. Taxonomy (NCBI): domain Bacteria; kingdom Pseudomonadati; phylum Acidobacteriota; class Terriglobia; species Terriglobia bacterium. The sequence goes on from JAIQGG010000002.1 coordinate 1,522,077, forward strand.
ATGTGGTCGGTCAGATCCAGCAGTTCGCAGATGGCGGTGCGCCCGTGGTAGCCCGTCCCCGAGCATTCCAGGCAGCCCTTGCCTTCCACGAAGGCCGTCTGTCCCCACACCGCCGGGTCCAGCCCGGACTCCAGCAGTTGGTCCGCGGAATAGCGCTTGGCCTGCTTGCAGTGCTCGCAGATCATGCGCACCAGGCGCTGGGCCATGATGCAGTTGAGCGCGGAAACGAAGTTGTAGGGCTCGACGCCCATGTTGATGAAGCGCCCGATGACGTCGGTGACGTTGTTGGCGTGCACCGTGGTGAACACCAGGTGGCCGGTGAGCGCGGACTGAATGGCGATTTGCGCGGTTTCCTGGTCGCGGATTTCCCCGACCATGATCTTGTCCGGGTCGTGGCGCAGGATGGAGCGCAGGCCGCGGGCGAAGGTCAGTCCCTTTTTTTCGTTGACCGGGATCTGGGTGATGCCGCGGACCTGGTATTCGACGGGATCCTCGATGGTAATGATCTTGTCCTCGTCGCTCTTGATCTCGTTGATCGCGGCATACAGGGTGGTGGTCTTGCCCGAGCCGGTGGGTCCGGTGACCAGCACCATGCCGTACGGCTCGCAGATATAGCGGCGGAAGCGGCGCAGCTCTTCTTCCGAGAAGCCCACGACGTCGAGGCTCAACGTCTGGAACTTCTCCGACAGGGTCTCCTTGTCGAGGACGCGCAGCACGGCGTCTTCCCCGTGGCTGGCGGGCATGATGGAAACGCGCAGATCGATGAAGCGGCCCTTGTAGCGCACGCGGAAGCGCCCGTCCTGCGGCACGCGGCGCTCGGCGATGTCCAGGTCGCTGAGAACCTTGATGCGCGAGATGATCGTGGTGTGCCAATCCTTGGAAATGGGAGGCATGGCATGCTGCAGCACGCCGTCGATGCGGTATTTGACCACGACTTCGGCGTCACGGGCCTCGATGTGGATGTCGCTGGCGCGCCGCTCGAGGGCCGTGAAGATCACCGTTTCTACCAGACGCACCACCGGGCTGGCGGTGGTGTCGCGGGTCAGGCGATCCGCGGAGATGGTCTCTTCGCTTTCCTCCTCGTCCCGGGAGACCTGCAAGGTGAAGGCTTCGGTGGCCTGCTCCAGGACCCGCTGCGACTGCTCGGTGCGTTTGAGCAGGTCGCTGATCTGCGCCGCGGTGGCCACCTTGATGCTCAGTTTGCGGCCCAGCAGCAGCGGTAGCTCATCGCTGAGCAGCACCTGGCTGGGGTCCGCCACGGCGATCACCAGGGCATTGTTCACCACTTCCAGGGGCACGAAGTTGTAACGGAACATGAGGTCCGCGGGGATGTTGCGGAACAGCTCCGGATCGGGCCGCTGCTCGCGCAGATCCACCAGCGCGCAGCGATAGCGCTCCGCGAGCCGCCGCGCGTATTCCAGCTGGTGGCGTTCGTCCCCGGCCGAAGGAGTGCCGGGGTTGCCACCGGGAGTCAGATTGGGATCCGCTGTCGCCATAACTCCTTACCGTGCCGGTCCCGCCATGGAAAGCGAGAACATCGGAAGATACAAAGCCATCAGGATATACAGCACAAAGAGAGCCATGAAAATCAGAATGCCCGGCTCGATCACGGCAATGAGAGCCGCCAGCCGGACCGTCACTTCTTCCTCGTAGAATTCCGCCACGCTAGTGAGCATGGCCACCAAAGCCCCGCTCGATTCCCCGACCTCGATCATATCCAGCGCGAGCTCCGGCATCACGCGCCGCTCGATCAGGGCGTCGTGCAGGGACTGCCCTTCCCGAACCTTCTGCGTGGCCTGCAGCACCGATCCGCGCACGAGTTTGCTCTGGATCGAGTCTGCCGCGGTCTGCAGCGCGTGCACCAGCGGGGTCCCGCCGCCGAGCAGCGTGCCCAGGGTACGCGAGAACTGCGCCACCTGAAACTTGAGCAGCGTGTCGCCCACCACGGGCAGGCGGAATTTCAGCCGGTCCATCGCTTCCCCGCCCTTCTCCGTGCGCGACCAGAAAAAAACTCCGACGGCCGCGAGGAGCAGCGCCCCGATGGACAGCAGAAACGCCATCCGGTATTGCACGGTCACGGAGATAAGCAAGCGCGTGCTCGCCGGCAATTCCACGTTTAGATCATGGTAGAGCTTCGCGAATTCCGGAATCACATAGGTGACCAGGTAACTCACGATCAGAATCGCGACCGTAACCAGAATCGCCGGATACACCAGCGTGGCCAGAATCCGCTTGCGAACGCTGGTGCTAACGCGCTGGTAAGCGATGAACTGCTCCAGCACTCCGGAAAGATTGCCGCTCTTCTCCCCAGCCACGATGGCCGTGGCATAGACCTTCGAGAATGCGCCGGTTTCGGCCACCGCTTCGGACAGCGACCTTCCTTCGCGCACCCGGTCGCGCACCTGCCCGACGATCGGCCGCAGCTTCGGGGAGGCCGCGCGTTCCGAGAGCAGGTCCAGAGCGCGCAGGATCGGGAGGCCCGCCTTGATCAGCGTATTGAACTGCTGGTTCAGAATCAGGAACTCGGAGCCGCCGACGGTGCGCTCCCGGGATTGGCGCGTCAGCCCCTCGAAGATTCCGCTGCGGGCGCGCACGGAATACACGTACAGCCCGCGGTCCAGCAGTTTCTGCCGGGCCTCTGTGAGCGACTGGGCCGCTTCGACGAGCGCAAAGACGCGCCCGCTCCCATCGGCCACGCGGCAGACAAATTCCCCCATGCTGTGAGTTTACTACAGCTTCTCCCCTGTCCCACTCTCGCGAAGCCTATTACCAAATGGGCCCCCGCCCGTGGGGCGCTCTGAGGGGCTTTACGGAGCGCAGCGCTGGAACTGCGCGGCAGCGGCCGAGTTGTTGGGCGCCAGCGCCAGTTCCTGCCGGAAGGCCGCACACGCACCCAATTCATTGCCCGTCTGCCGCAGCAGGACCCCCAAGGCGAAGTGATAGCCCGCCGCATTTGGGCGCAACTCGATGGCCTTCTGCACGCTCTCGATCGCTTTCTCGCGCAACCCCATCCGGTTCCAGGTCAGACCCAAGTAAAAATGCTGGTCGCTGTTCTTTGGGCTAATTTGGATAGCCCGCAGGAGGTACTTCTCCGCCTCGCCCAGATCCCCTTGTTGATAACACAGATAGCCCAGATCGTAGTTGGGCGTCCACTCCAGGGGCCAATCCTGCAAGGTACGCCGGTACAGCGCCATGGCCTCGGCCACACGCCCCCGGGTGGCCAGGGCAAACGCCAGATTACTGCTGGCCGAACGGCTATGCGGCGAGACTTGATAGCACCTCGAAAACAGGGCCAGATTATCTTTCCAGATCCCCGTCTGCCTAACCGTGAGGGTAAACAGGACGGCGCCCACCACGGCACAGGCCGCAGCGCCGCGCAGCGGAGCCCGCCCGGCCCCCGCCTTGCCTTGCAGCTTTTCCACCGCAAGCCCCGCCAGAAGCGCCATTCCCAGCACGGACAGATAGAGATAGCGGTCATGGACAAATTCGCCGAGTGTGAAAGCCTGCAGGTCCAGAGTCGGGAGCAGGGGCAGCAAAAACCAGACACAGGCCATGCGCACCAGCCGGGTATCGGCTTTCCGCTGCCAGGCATACAAAGCCAGGCCACATGCCAGGAGTACCAGGAGAGGCAGGTAAAATCCGGGCTCGGCAGGGCGGGTAACATAGCGAATTTCGTAGAATTCGCTGAATCCAACGGGATAGACCAGGTGCCAGAGATAAAAGCACAAGATCTTCGGCCAGGTGAGAACCACGGTGCCCCATCCCAGAGGTGTTGGATGCGCCCCCAATCCCTTCAAAACGGAAATGCGCAGCCCCAGATAGCCAATGGCCGCGAGGGCGTAGCCGGCGCTCGCTTGCAGGCTGGCGCGCAAACGCTTGCCAAAATCGCTCCAGAGCGGAGACGGGCCTGGGCACGCATCGATCCACACATAGGCGAAAACGATGGCTGGAAAGACGATCGCGGTTTCCTTGCAGAGCGTTCCGGCCGCAAACAGAGCGAGCGACCCCGCTAAACTGGCTTTCCTGGCACCATAGAACCAGCGCAAGAAGAGCAGAAACGAGCCGAGCAGAAAAACCGCATAGAGCGAGTCCGTGCTCGCGGAAATCCAGGACGCGGTTTCAATGTGTATGGGGTGCAGCCCGAAGACCAGCGCGGCCATCGCCGCTCCCGAAAGCGAAAGACGCGCGGCGCGCGCCACCGCATACACCAGCACGGTGGCCAAGACGTGCAGCAGGACCGTGGTCACATGCCAGCCGGCCGGCTGGAGCCCGAACAGCAGGAAGTTCAGGCGCAACCAGAGCAAAAACAGGGGCCGGTAAAAACTGGCCGCGGCCACCGCGGAAATCCCCGTCCAGACGTCGGAGGAAAAGTAGCTCCCAAGGTGCCCGCTCGACTGCACCGCGGGGTTCTGCAGGATCTGCCCGTAGTCGTCATGAACAAACTCAAAGCGAAAGCTACTGGCATAGGCGAGCAGCACCAGCAGCCCGATCCCCCCACCCAGCAGCACGCTGCGCCGCCGTTGGGCCTGTAACTCCCCTGTGCCCGTACCGCTGTCCGGCAAGAGCGTCTCCCCGCGCCTGCCGTGCAGGCGCCGCCTCTCTGCAACCCGAAAAGGCGTACTTCCTGCTGAATTCTATCTGCGAACTTCGTGCCTTTAGGAAGAACCCGCGACGGCCTGCTTCTAGTGGTAAACCGCAGCGCGCTCCGGAGCTCTTCCCCGCCGCACCAGGTTCAGGGCAGCGGGCTGGATCGCGCACCGATTTCGTCCGCGGGCGCGTCCACGATGGCCACGCCCAGCGGCGGCGCAAACCGAAATTGCGCCTCCTCTACTGGCTCGTTCTTTGCCCAGTTCGAAAACTGAAATTCAATAGCCGATTCCCCGCCCTCGTCCATGCGCACGCGGCTCAGATCGCCCGTCTCCGGCGCGACTTCCAGCAGGATTTCGCCCGCTCCCTGACGCGCCGCCTTCGCCCCGCGCGGGCGGCAATGCAGCACCAGATTTCCGGGCGTGGCGGCTTCCGCGGCGGAGCCCAGAGTTACGCTGCCACACAAGCGCGAGACACGCGGGTTTCTGGTTAGCAGCCCGAAGGGAGTGCGCTCATCGTCGTCTTCTTTCACCGTACTGCGCATGACCGTGCGGTCGGCAGGCACGTAAAACCAGATCGTCCGGCCGTCGCTGATAAATACCTTGGCTTCCGGAGATTCGTATTCCCAGCGCATCTTCCCTGGACGCTGGAATGTGACCCTGCCGGACTCCGCCCGGACCTGCCGGCCATTTTCCAGGTAGCGTTCGAGGAAGACTGCACGGAGCGTCCTGGCGCCGCTATAGCGGGTCTCCAGAAGCCGGACAACCCTGGCGGTCTCCGGCGGCTCGGCCGCGGGAAGCTCCGACGCTGAAAAAATACAGAAGAGCAGCACCAGCATGATCATGCCGGCAGTGTAGCAATTTTCGGGTGAACCCGGGTGAAAAGGAGAGCCGCAGGAAGCGCTTTTCCTCTTAAATCGGAGTGTCTGTGACCGTGGCCGGTGCGCCAGTCTTTTGCCGGATCACGCCGGACTGATCGCTGAAGAAGTAACGGTTACCTGTCTGGTTCAGATTCGTCGGGCTCCCTGTCGCCGTATACGTCAAGTAAATGCCGGTGATCGGAGTGCCACCGGCAAGGTCAAACGTGTAGCCGCTCTTCACGCCAGTGGAGAGCGCGCTGTCCAGCATGTCCGCCGCGCTGGAGGACGGGGACGCCGATTGCGCCAGATTGCTCAGTGCCAGCGGGTAGCCAATTCCATAGGTGGTCGAATAGGTGACGGCAGCGGTGTTAATCGTGCGCAACGAAGCCACGGCCGAAGCCTCATTCGCGGCCATTTTGGATTTCAGCAGATTCGGAACGGCAATCGCCGAGATAATCAGAATAATCGCTACGACGATCAGCAGTTCGATCAACGAAAAACCCTGTTGATTTTTATGCATATCGGATCCTCTGAAACATCACGCTCCTAGTTTCTCTACTTAACACATGCATGTATCTAGCCAAAGCCGCCGTAGAGTAGCCGAAGGCTAATAAAGATTTATCATGTTCATTCCACAATATTTAGAGGATTCCTAGAATTTCGATAATCCTAATGGTAACAAGGCAACTTCATCCACGGTCAGCAAGGACATTTTTTGTCGTCAATTTTTGCCAACAAGTTTTTCCCATTTTGTTGCCCGCAACAAGTTCTCCGAATACAAAATGGCACGGGGGGAGCAGTGCTCCCCCCGTGCCGGTATTGCTTCTCGACTGATCTTAGTTTCCGATCGGGGTATCGGTAACCACGGCCGGAGAGCCCACCTTCTGCCGGATCACGAAGCTCTGATCCGTGAAGAAGTACCGGTTGCCCGTCTGGTTCACGGACACCGGCTCGCCCGTCGCCGTGTAGGTCTGATACACGCCGTTCGAGGGGTTGGCGGCAGTAAGGACAAACGAATAGCCGCTCTTGGTTCCGGTGGCAAGCACGTTGTCAATCAGATCCGCCGCGGCGGAAGTCGGTGACGCGGCCGGCGCCAGATTGGCGAGCGCCAACGGGAAGCCGATCCCGTAGGTCGATGCATAGGTAACGCAAGCGGTGTTGATCGAACGCAGCGAACCAACGGCCGAAGCCTCGTTGGCAGCCATCTTCGAGCGCAGCAGGTTGGGAATGGCGATCGCGGCGATAATCAGAATGATCGCCACAACGATCAGAAGCTCAATCAGTGAAAAACCCTTTTGATTCTTGCGCATTCAGAATCTCCTTGAAATTTGGCGTTCCGAGAACCGACCACTTAAAGAGCATATCTTCTGCCAAAACCACCACTCTCTCCTGTCAACGAGATTTCTCTCATAACCAACTCATTATAAAATACTTACAATGGTCGACAGGAATCCAATCGCATATCGCTAGCGAAATCAATTCGATTTTACCTCAAATGTGACACTTTCTGTCGCCACTAAATGGCGCTTGTCCCCTTCCTGCTTAACCAGGTTGTCCTGCTTCGCTCTTGTCTTTTGACCAAATAGCTTAGGCACAAAAATCGGCGTTGCGGCAGAGATTAGCAAATAGATACGGCCTGCCAGGACTTGGAAACGGCTCCGCACGTAATAATTGAAGCTGCGGGTGCTCGCCGATAAACTTCCTCCTATGGAAGGCTCATCGCCTGCACTAAATTCCGGCCATCGCTTGCGCCGGTACTTTGCATCGCCAGCCCTAATTTTTGCCGTGGCCCTGGCCATACGCTTCGCCTATCTCGCCTATTCGCAGTGGGTCGAGCCCGCGCGCATCGCCACGCACATCGTACCCGGCTTCGAAACCGGGCAGATTGCTCGTTCTATCACCGAAGGGCACGGCTTCAGCTCGCCATTGAATGTAGAATCCGGACCTACCGCCTGGATCACGCCGGTTTATCCCTACCTCCTGGCCGGCATTTTCAAGGTTTTCGGAATCTATGCGCGCAGCACCGAAATCATCATCAAGATTTTGAATTGTCTTTTTGCCGCACTGGCTTGCTTCCCGCTCCATGCGCTTGGCCGGCGGCTGTTCAATCCCAGCGTTGGCGTCGCTGCGGCCTGGTGTTGGGCTCTGCATACTGGTTCCATATTCTATTCCGTCGTATGGACGTGGGATACCAGCCTGTCGGCGCTGCTCCTGACTCTTCTGCTGTGGGCCACCTACGCCCTGGATGATACGGACCGGCCAAGCCGCTGGGCCGGTTATGGCGGACTCTGGGCATTCGGTGCCCTGACCAACGCCGCCCTTCTATCTGTATTTCCGGGTCTGCTCGGATATGCAATCTATCGGGCGAGGCAACGCGGCGCCTCCTGGTTGCGGCTTGGAACAATGGCACTGCTGGTCTTTGCTGCGGGTGTTTCTCCGTGGCTGCTCCGCAACCAGGTTGTCTTCCACAAAGCGCTTCTGTTGCGATCCAATTTCGGCCTGGAGCTTTGGCTCGGGAACAATCCAGAGGTTCCCGATACCTGGGCCTGGTGGCTGCATCCCAGCGACAATGCGCAGGAACGCGCAAAGTTTTTGCGCCTGGGGGAGATCGCCTATATGCAGGAAAAACAAAGCCTGGCCTGGCAATTCATCAAGACCCATCCCGCGGATTTCGGCCGCTTCTTCTTCCGGCGTTTCATGCACAACTGGACAGGAACGTGGGAGCCCCTAGCAGACATCTGGACGCGCATCCCGCTGTGGCTGAAGATCAGCCTCGCAGGCAGCTATCTCTTCTCTTTGCTGGCCTTTCTGGGTTTGTACTTGATGCAGCGCGCGCAGCCGTTGCAAAGCATCCCGTTTCTCTGCCTGATGCTTCTCTTTCCCCTGGTGTACTACATCACTCACACATCCCCGCGCTACCGGCATCCGATTGACCCCGCGATGGGATTCCTGGCGGTCATGGCCCTGGCCTATCCGCTGCGGGCGCTGCGCGGCAAACAGCGGCTGCCCGCGGGCGCGCCGGCTCCGCTCGCAGAACTCGCCCCACGCCGCTGAACGCCGGCGCCGCGACTACCCTGCACTCCACATGCTCCTATACGTTGTGTTTTTTTGCGTAATGCCGGAAGGAACGGTAACTGATCTTCAGTAACTCCGCGGCGCGGGTGCGTACACCGCCGCCGGCTTCCAGGGCCGTCTGCAGGTAACGCCTCTCCGTTTCGGCCATCTGCTTCTCGAAATCGAGCCCGTCGACCGGCAGCTGGAAAGACCCGTTGCCTGGCGCATTCGCCGGGGTTTCGTAGCCGCCGATGCGGCCCGGCAGAACGCCCAGGGACACCTCGCTCCCCGATTCCAGCGCCACCGCGCGCTCCAGGGTGTTCTCGAGCTCGCGCACATTTCCCGGCCATTCGTAGGTTTCCAGGCGGCGCATGGCTTCCGGGGAAATCCCGCGAACGGGTTTGTTCATCACCTTGGTGAACTTTTCCAGGAAATGCCGCGCCAACAGCGGAATGTCGTCGCGCCGTTCGCGCAGCGGCGGAAGATGGATGGGGATGACGCTGAGCCGGTAATAGAGGTCTTCCCGGAAGCGCCCCTCGGCAATCTCTTTTTCGAAATCTTTGTTGGTGGCGGTGATCACGCGAACGTCTACGTCCGTTTCTTCCGTGCTGCCCAGCGGACGCAGCTTCCCTTCCTGCAGGACGCGGTAGAGCTTTACCTGCATGGTCAGGCTCATGTTGCCGATCTCGTCCATGAAGAGCGTGCCCCCGTGCGCCGCCTGGAAAAGTCCGCGGCGGTTTTCGTTGGCTCCGGTGAAGGCGCCTTTCATGTATCCGAAAAGCTCGGATTCCAGCAGGGTTTCGGGGAAGGCGCCGCAATTGATGGTGATAAAGGGGGCGGCAGCCCGGGCGCTGTTTTCGTGAATGGCGCGCGCCACCAGTTCCTTCCCCGTGCCGCTCTCCCCCGTGATCAGCACGCGGCTGGTCTGCGGCGCGACGGTCTGGATCAGCTCGAAGATGGCGCGCATATTGGGGCTCTGGCCGATGATGTTGTCCAGGCCCGTCAGCCGGCGCAGTTCTCGCCGCAGATACCCGGCCTCCTTCTGCAAGCGCAGGCTTTCGGAAGCGGCGCGTACGGCGCGGCGCAACTGGTCCACCAATTCGTGGTCCTTGATGACGTAGCGGTCCGCGCCGGAATTGATGGCCGCAATAGCCGTCTCCACCGTGGGCACCCCGGTAATCAGCAGGAAAAAGCAGTCCGGGGAGATCTCCTTTACGAACTTGAGCAGGTCCACACCCGTGCTGCCGGGCATGCGGATATCTGAAATCACGATGTCGAAAATCTTGGATTCCAGCTTGCGCTGCGCCTCTTCCACGGATTTGGCCACCTCGACCTTGTGGCCCTCCTTGCGGAAGGTGATCTCCAATAGTTCGCAGATTGAACGTTCGTCATCCACCACCAGTATGAGTGCCATACGTGTATCCGTTCCTCGAACGCAATTTTCTGTGCCGCCCGGCGTTACGCCACCCGCGGCAATTCCACGATAAACTCCGCGCCCTGGTTCTTCTCCGAAATCACGCTGATCTTCCCGCTATGCGCCTGCACGATCTGATAGACGATGGAAAGCCCGAGCCCAGTGCCACCCTCGAACCCGGATTGCAGCGGCTCGAAGATTTTCTCCTGGCGCTTGGCATCCAATCCGATGCCGGTATCGCGAAAGGCGATGCGCAGCCAAAACAGCTGCGGCTCCAGCTGCACGGTCAGGGTTCCACCGCCAGGCATGGCCCGCAAGGCGTTGTCACACAGGTTCCAGAACACCTGTTTCATGCGGTTGACATCCACCCGGGCACGCATCATCTGTCCGTTGTAGACCCGCACGATTCGGTACTTGGCCTGATGCTCCGGCTTCTTTTCGATCAGGGTGAGCACTTCATCGAGCAGTGCGCAGACGTCCGCTTCCTGGAATTCGTAGGTCTTTTCACGCGAGTAGTTGAGAAAGTCGGTGATGATCTGGTTCAGCCTTTCCGATTCCCGGCTGACGATATTCACCAGGTGCTTCTCGTCCTCCTCCAAAGGCACCAGCCGCGCCAGTTCCTTTACAGCCCCAGCCATGGCCGTGAGCGGCTGGCGGATTTCGTGCGCGATGGCTGCCGAAAGCCGCCCCAGCGCCGCCATGCGCTCCTTCGTAGCCACTTCCTGTTCCAGGCGCCGCAATTCCGTCAAATCCTGAAAATTGAAGACAAAGCCGCTCTGCCGCGGATCCCGCGACCGAAACGGCGACACGGAAATCCCCAGGAAGCGCTCTTGATCGTCGGCCGTCAGGAATTCGATCTCCCTGCGCGTCACACTGTTCTCCTGCCCTTCCGTCTGTCCCGGCAGCCAGAATTCGGGGAACTTCTCGGCCAGGTTCGCCCCGCGCAGATCCTCAAAGCGATACCCGAGAATTTCTTCGCCCGTGCGGTTCAGGAGCAGGATGCGGCCCTGCAAATCCGTGGTGATCAGGCCGCCGCGCATCGAATGGATGATGTCTTCGGTGAAGTTCCGCAGGTCGAGAAGTTCTTCGCGTTTTTCCTCGAGCTCCTGGCCCTTGGAATAAAGCGACTGCGCAAGCAATCCGGAAAGATAGGCCACCGCGAAGAAGGCCAGAAAATGACTGAGAAACCATAGGCGCAGAGCGGCGCCTGTGGGCGCCACCGCATAGGTCCGCGGAATCTTTTCCGCATAGGCCACCACCGAAAGCACCGCGAGGAGCACCAGGCACAGGCCGGCAGTGACAAAGGCCATGCGCCGGCTGAAGAGAATGCTGGCCACAATAATGACCAGCAGGTAGAGGGAGATGAAATAGCTTTCCTGAACGCCGGTGACGTAGACCACCGCGGTGATCAGCAAAATATCGATGCCTACCTGCAGCGGGGCGTGCCAGCGGGCCTGCGGAACCCAACGCACCAGCAGGGCATACAGGACGCCCAGGGTAATCCAGAAGAGCATGATGATCGGGAGAAGATAACGGGAGAAAACCGAGGCGGGCGCGTACTGCGGCCAGATTACCGCCACGCCCAGAATGAGCACGATCATCATCAGCCGGACGCGTGTCAGCCAGCCCAGCCAATCCCGTGTTGCTTGGGTATGCTCCATGCGCTCCGCCATTGAAAAAGAATGCCGCTCGCCGGCCGGTCAGGAACTGCGATGCAGCCGGAGAAGGCCCGAACTGGGGAGCATTTCTCTTCGGCGCCCCCCCGGCAAGCAGGCGCGCCCGCGACAGTCCGGGGGTTACGGCTACTTGCTCAGCTTGCCGATCAGCGAGAAGAGCGGCAGGTACATGGATATGACGACGCCGCCGACGACGCCGCCCAAAACCACGATCATGATGGGTTCCATGGCCGTCAAAAGATCCTTCACCGCCGCGTCCACTTCGTCTTCATAGAAATCGGCTATCTTCTGCAACATGGCATCCATCGCGCCCGTCTGTTCGCCGACGCCGATCATCTGCGTGACCATGCCCGGGAAAACGTTCGACTCTTTCAGAGGCTCGGTGAGTGTCTTGCCTTCTTCCAGCGACTTGCGCACATTCAGCAGCGCCTTCTCAATGACCGCATTCCCCGCCGTCCGCGCCGTGATGTCCAATCCCTCCAGGATGGGCACGCCGCTGGCGATCAGCGTCCCCAGTGTGCGGGTGAAGCGCGCCACACCGATCTTGCGCAGCAACACACCCATGAGCGGAAGCTTGAGCAGCAGGGAATCCAGGTAATAGCGCCCTTGCGGCGTCCCGTACCAGGACTTGATGCCGAAGAAGGCGCCGACCCCCGCCACCAGGATCATGAACCCGAAGATACTGCCGATGAAGTTGCTCAGACCGATCACGATCTTCGTCGGCAGCGGCAGATCGACACCCAGACCCAGGAACAGCGTTGCGAAAATCGGCACCACCTTCCACAACAGCAAGATGATGACGCCGCCGGCCACCGAGAGCACACCGATCGGGTAGACCATGGCCGATTTCACGGCCCGCTGCAGCTTCACGTTTTTTTCGATGTACGTAGCCAGGCGCTGCAGAATGGTGTCAAGAATACCGCCCGTCTCGCCCGCTTCCACCATGTTCACGAAGAGGGGGTCGAATACCTTGGGATACTGCCGCATGGCCGCGGAAAGAGTCGCGCCACCCTCGACCGCACTGCGCGTGCCTACCAGCACCTTCTGAAAGGTCGGGTTCTCCTGCTGGCTGGCGAGAATTTCCAGACACTGCACCAGCGGGAGTCCGGCGTCAATCATCACCGAGAACTGGCGCGTGAAAATCGCCAGATCTTTGGCCTTCACGCCGCCGCCAAATGACGGAAGGTTGAACTCCTTGCCCTTCTCCGACATCTTGGTGGGCGTGATCTGCTGGCGCCGCAGCAGGGTGCTGAGTTCGTTCTTGTTCGTCGCGGCCATTTCGCCACTCACGGTGGCGCCCGCGCGATTCGTGCCTCGATAGGTAAAAACGGGCATGTTCGTACCCCTCCTCAGTTACCGCACTCGGTTCGCCCAGACAATTCTGGACGTAAACCGGTTTACCGCCGCCCCGTGGGAGCTTTCATACCGCCGTTCGGACTTGACGCCACCCCACGGTTGATCATGTCCTGCAGTTCGTCCTGGTTGGACGATCGCGAGATAGCCGTTTCCAGGGAAATCTGTTTCTGAAAATAGGCGTTCGCCAGGCTCTGGTTAAATGTCTGCATGCCCGAGGTGCCGGTACCCGTCTGCATGGAGGAATAGATCTGATGGATCTTGTCCTCGCGGATCAGGTTGCGGATGGCCGGAGTCGGCACCAGGATTTCCATCACCATCAAGCGGCCCCGCCCATCCACGCGCGGCAGCAGCGCCTGACAGAGCACCCCTTCCAGCACCATGGAGAGCTGCGCGCGGATCTGCGGCTGCTGGTGGGACGGAAAGACGTCAATGATGCGGTTGATGGTCGAAGCGGCTGAATTGGTGTGCAGCGTCGCAAAGGTCAAGTGACCCGTTTCCGCGATGCGCAGCGCCGACTCGATGGTTTCCAGGTCGCGCATTTCGCCGATGAGCACCACGTCGGGATCTTCACGCAGCGCGGCGCGCAGCGAATTGGCAAAGGAATGCGTATCCGAGTGAATTTCGCGCTGATTCACCAGGCACTTCTTGTGGTTGTGCAGGAACTCGATGGGGTCCTCGACCGTGATCATGTGCTCTTCGCGCTCGCTGTTGATCTTGTCGAGCATGGCGGCGAGCGTGGTGGACTTCCCGGACCCGGTCGGACCGGTCACCAGAACCAGGCCGCGCGGCTTTTCGCACATGGTCTTGATGATCGGCGGCAAACCCAGGGCTTCGAAGTTCTTGATCTCCCAAGGAATGGTACGGAACACGGCCGCGACCGCGCCGCGTTGATTGAAGATGTTGCCGCGGAAACGCGCGATATTCTTCAAGCCGAAGGAAAAGTCGAGTTCCAGGTTCTCCTCGAAACGGTGTTTCTGCGCGTCGGTGAGCACGCTGTAGGCCAGCGACTTGGTATCCGCGGCGGTCAGCGGCGGCATATCCAGCGGCTTCAGATGGCCATGCACACGGATGCGCGGCGGGCTGTTGGTGGTGATGTGCAGGTCGCTGCCGCCCATCTCGATCATCTTCTTCAGCAATTCACTCAGCGTAATTCCAGCCATACCGGTCTTGCCCCCGTTCTAGAGAACCGTTTCGCGCAGCACTTCTTCCAGTGTCGTCACGCCGGCGGCCGCCTTGATCAAGCCGCTGCGCCGCAAGGTGATCATTCCTGTTTCGACCGCTTTCTTCTTCAACTCCAGCGCCGAAGCGCCGACGAGAATTAACTCCTTCAGCTCGTCGGTGATCTCCATGACCTCATAGAGGCCCGCGCGTCCCTTATACCCGCCCTTATTGCAGTTCGAGCAGCCCTTGCCGTGATAGATCTTCGTCTTCTTGGCCTCTTCCGGCGAATAGCCGGCGTCGATCAGCGCCTGCTCCGGAATATCCAGCACTTCCTTGCAGTTCGCGCAGATGCGCCGCACCAGGCGTTGCGCGCAGATCAGGTTCACCGACGTGGCCACCAGGAAAGGCTCGATGCCCATGTTCATCATGCGGCTGATGGTCGACGGAGCGTCGTTGGTGTGCAGCGTGGAGAGTACCAAGTGGCCCGTCAGAGCGGCTTTGACCGCGATTTCCGCCGTCTCGAAGTCGCGGATCTCTCCCACCAGAATGATGTTGGGGTCCTGGCGCAGGAAGGCGCGGAGGGCGGCGGCGAAGTTCAGTCCGATCTGCTCTTTCATCTGTACCTGATTGACGCCCTGCAACTGAAACTCCACCGGGTCTTCCGCGGTCATGATGTTGGTTTCAACGGTATTGAGCTTGGCCACCGAGGAATACAGGGTATTCGTCTTGCCCGAGCCCGTCGGGCCGGTAACCAGTACCATGCCGTAGGGCCGCAGAATGTTGCGTTCGAATTTGGCCAGCGATTCCGCCTCGAAACCCAGCTTGGTCATGTCCAGGCGCAAGTTCTCTTTGTCCAGCAACCGGAGAACGATCTTCTCGCCGTAGAGCGTGGGCACCGAGGAAACGCGGAAGTCCAGTTCCTTCTTCTTTCCGTCGGCCTTGTACTTGATCATGATGCGCCCATCCTGCGGGAGGCGCTTTTCCGCGATGTCCAGCTTGGCCATGATCTTCATGCGGCTGGTAATGGCGTCCTTCACGCGCATCGGCGGAGTCATCACCGTCTGCAGAACGCCGTCCACTCGATACCGCACGCGCATCTCCATCTCGTACGGCTCGACGTGGATGTCGCTGGCGCCCATCTTCACCGCGTTGGTCAGAATCATGTTGACCAGCTTGATGATGGGAGCTTCTTCGGCGACGCGTTCCAGTGCGGACGCGTCCATCTCCGCTTCTTCGGCGGCCAGCTCGACGTCCTGCTCCTCCTCATCCACCAGCTCGCTCATCATCCTGCTGAGATCTTCCTGCTGCGCATTCGACGCCCCGTAGAAGCGGGCAATGGCTTCCGCGATGGCGGATTCCGACGCGACTACCGGCTCCACGTTGAAGCCGGTCATGAACTTGATATCGTCCATGGCGAAGACGTTGGTGGGGTCGGTCATCGCGATGGTCAAAACAGAGCCCACGCGGGAAAGCGGGATAACCTGGTAGCGCGTAGCGGTATCCTGCGGAATCAGCTTGATCACCGTCGGGTCAATCTCATAAAACTTCAAGTTGATTGAGGGAACGCCGTATTGCCGGGACAACACACCCGTGATGTCGTCGTCGGTGATGAAACCCAGCTTGGCCAGACAGCTACCGAGCTTGCCGCCGTTCGTGCGCTGATGGTCCAGGGCTTTCTGCAGCTGTTCCTGGGTGATCAGGCTTTCCTTAATTAGTATTTCGCCGAGCCGGACAGACATCCAGCACTCCCCGGGTTCTGCACCCGAGGCTAACCTTAGCAGAGGGGAGACGACGTCAAAGGGACAAATTCGGCTCTCGTTCTGTAAGGGCTAACACCTGTCCGGAAGAACAGGTCGCTTTGTCCGCGCGCAAAAGTGTCATTCTTGACTTGCCTCGAAGTGACAGTTATCGTGCGTGGAGATGTCCCACTTCGTGTCACTGCCGGATTTCGACACTCGCCTGACCAAAAGTGTCCATCCTCCGGCGCGCCCTTCCCTTCTTGTCCACCCCCTGCTTTCCTACTACGACGTGCTCTTTGCCGCGCTGGGTCCGCAGTATTGGTGGCCCGGGCGCACATCTTTTGAAGTCATCGTGGGCGCCATCCTGACGCAGAACACTTCGTGGCCTAACGTCGAACGTGCCATCGTCAATCTGCGCCGCGAAAAATTGCTGCGCCCGGTTGGGCTCGAACGCGTCTCCACGGCGAAACTGGCCCGCTGCATCCGCCCCTCCGGTTATTTCCGCCAGAAAGCGCGGAAGCTGAAAGCCTTCGTCCGCTTTCTGCGCAAAGAATTCGGCGGCTCGCTGGCGCGCATGTTTCGCACGCCCACCGCGGAACTTCGCGAGCGCCTGCTGGGTATTTACGGCATCGGCCCGGAGACCGCCGACTCCATCCTTCTCTACGCCGGCGCGCATCCCGTCTTCGTCGTGGACGCTTACACACGGCGCATCCTCGAGCGCCACGGCCAGGCGCTGCCCCGCGACCCCTACGAGCAGCTCCGCGCGCAGTTCGAACGGCACCTCCCGCGCCGCGTTCCGCTCTATAACGAATACCACGCGCTGATCGTGCGCACGGGCAAGGACTGGTGCCGCAAAACCAATCCCCGCTGCGCTGTATGCCCCTTACGTTCTTTTTTGCCGCAACCCGGCGCCACCCGCATCCTTTCTCCCGCACGTGCAGGCAAAAGAGCGGTTGGAGCTTCATGAGCCCGATGAATTTCAAGCAACGCCTGCGTCTGGCGGTTGGCGGCGTCCTCCTGACGCTGCTGCTTGCCGCCGTTTTCACCCTCGGCTCGCTGGATATGCCTTTCGAGCCCAAGACCTGGCCGCAGGTCCTGACCCTCTACGCCGTGTCCAGCTTCATCACCGCGGCTCTGATCGTCTTCGGGCTGGTGCTGATGCGCACGGTTCTGCGCCTGTGGAACGAGCGCAACAAACAGCAGCTTGGTGCGCGCTTCAAGACCAAGATGGTTCTGGGCGCGATGGTCATCTCCCTGCTGCCCATCTTTTTCATGTTCATCGTCAGCTACTCGCTCCTCAACCGTACCCTGGCGCGCTGGTTTCCCCGCCCGCTGGAACTCGCCGTTCAGGAGACCCGGGAGTTGCTCGCCGATTTCGGCAGGGTGCAGTTGCAGCGCATGAACGATCTGGGAGCTGCCGCGGTTGCTTCCTCCGGTTCTTCGGCCACGAAGGGACCAGCATCGCAACCCGGGGAGTGGCCCGCGCGAGCCGTTGCTATGGGCGCGGATGCTGCCTGGCTGCTGCACGAAGATGGCAGCATGTCCCATGTGCTGCGCCGCGTTTCCCCGGCGCCCAACTCCACGCAAACCGCCATCCCTCTCGCGGTCACGCCGCGGCGGGCCCGCACGCTGCCCAGCGGCGCGCAGATCTGGCTTCTGGGACAGGAAACCTACATCGGGAACACCCCGCTGCCTTCCCCAAACGCCGCGGTGCTGGTGGTAGCGCGCCGCCTCCCCCAGAATTTCCTTCAGCGCTACGCGGAAGTGGACAAGCAGTCCCTGGCCTACGGTTACGAAAAGCAGCATCTGCGCGCCCTCAAGACGCAGATGCTGCAGATCCTTCTACTCTTCACCCTGCTTCTGCTCTTCGCCGCGTTGTGGATGGCCCTCTTTCTCGCCAAGCAGGTCACCGTCCCCATTCAGGCCCTGGCCGAAGGCACCCGGGAAATCTCCTCCGGCAATTTCGACTACCAGGTCCCCGAACAGGCGCAGGACGAACTCGGCGTGCTGGTGCGCTCCTTCAACGCCATGACTACCCAGTTGCGCGACAGCCGCCGCCAGATCGACGAATTCACGCGCAGCCTGCAGCAGGCCGTTCAGGAGTTGGAGCGCCGCCGCCAGCTCATGGAGACGATTCTGGAGAACATCCCCACCGGGGTCATTTCGCTGGACGCCAGCGGCGCCGTTCTGCGCACCAATCCGGCCATGACCCGCATCACCGGGGAGGCTGCGGGAAACGCGCAGAACCTGGAACAGCTGTTGGGGCCGGACGCGGCCCGCTTGGTGCACAATCTGATGCGCCGCGCCCAGCGCATGGGCGTGGTCACACGGGAGATCGAGCTGATCGTGCAGGGCCGCGTGCTGCACGCCGCGGTCACGGTGAGTTCGCTGGGGCCGCGCCGCGCCAATACCGGCTACGTCGTGGTTCTTGACGATCTCACCGAAGTGCTGCGCGCCCAGAAATCGGCGGCCTGGCAGGAAGTGGCCAAGCGCATCGCGCATGAAATCAAGAATCCCCTGACGCCGATCCAGCTATCCGCCCAGCGTTTGACCCGCTTCCTGGAGCGCCGCGGCGCCCAGCCCGGCGCGCCAGCCGAGCGCGATCCGGAGCTGGCCAGGCTGGTGCAGGAATGTTCGCAGCTCATCGAACGCGAAGTCGCCACCCTGGCTTCCCTGGTCAACGAGTTTTCCCAGTTTGTGCGTTTCCCCACCGCCAAGCTCGGCCCCACGGACGCCAATCAGGTGATCCGCGAGGCTCTCGAGGTCTTCGCCGGGCGGCTCGACGGCGTCTCCGTGCAGACGCAACTGGAAGTCCATCTTCCCGCCGTGCGCGGGGACGGCGGACTGCTCCGCAGCGTCTTCGTCAATTTGATTGACAACGCCGCGGAAGCCCTGGAGAACGCCCGGGTCAAACAGATCCGCATCGCCACCCGCGCGATCCCCGACGCCGAAATGGTGGAGATCCGCATCGAAGACACCGGCCACGGCATCTCTCCGGAGGACAAGGACAAGCTTTTCCTGCCCACGTTTTCGACCAAGGAACGCGGCACGGGCCTGGGTCTGGCCATCGCCGCGCGCATCATTGCCGAACATGGCGGTACAATCCGTGTGGAGGATAATCGTCCGGTCGGCTCGCGTTTTTTTATTGAGCTTCCGGTGATCGAGCCCGTTCCGGCCCCGTCCGGAGAAGGCGTGTGACGCGGGCCTAGCCCGAAACCCATGACCACCCATTCCCGCATCCTGGTTGTGGACGACGAAGCGGGCATCCGCGAATCGCTCTCCTCGATCCTGCGCGACGAGGGCTATCTCGTCGAAGCCCTGCCGTCCGGCGAAGAGGCCTTGCTGCGCGCCTCCGCCGGCGACTTCGAAGTCGTGCTCCTGGACATCTGGCTGGCCGGAATGGACGGCCTGCAGACCCTCAGCCGCCTGCAGGCTCTGCCCCGCCCGCCCCTGGTGATCATCATCTCCGGCCACGGCAACATCGAGACCGCCGTGCGCGCCACCAAGCTCGGGGCCTTTGACTTCGTCGAAAAGCCGCTCTCTCTGGAGAAGATCATCGTCCTGGTGCGCAACGCCGTGCAGCAGCGCCATCTTGCGGTGGAAAACCAGCTCTTGCGCGCGGAACTCGGCCAGCGCTACCGGGTCATCGGCGACAGCGTGCCCATGAAGGCGCTGCGCCAGCAGATCGCGGTTACCGCCCCCACCAACGGCCGCGTCCTCATCTACGGCGAAAGCGGCACCGGCAAAGAGCTCGTCGCCCGCGCCCTACACGCCGCCAGCCTGCGCAGCAACGGCCCGTTCGTGGAGATGAATTGCGCGGCCATTCCCGAAGAGCTGATCGAATCCGAGCTTTTCGGTCACGTCAAAGGCAGCTTCACCGGAGCCACCGAAGACAAGATCGGCAAATTCCAGAAGGCCGACGGCGGCACGCTCTTCCTCGACGAAGTCGGCGACATGAGCCTGCGCACCCAGTCCAAGGTCCTACGCGTCCTCGAGCAGCAGCGTTTCGAGCCCGTCGGCTCCAACCAGACCGTCACCGTGGACGTCCGGGTCATCGCCGCCACCAACAAGAATCTCGAACAGGAGATCGCCCGTGGCGCCTTCCGCCAGGATCTCTTCTACCGCCTGAACGTCATTCCCTTCTTCGTGCCCCCGCTGCGCGAGCGCCAGGAGGATATCCCCATCCTGGCCCGCTATTTCCTCGCCGAGTTCTGCGAGGCCTACGGCCGCCGCACCCGGGAGATCAGCGAAGCCGCCCTGGAGGTTCTCCTCCGCTATCCCTGGCCCGGCAACGTCCGCGAATTGCGCAATCTCGTCGAGCGCCTCGTGATCATGTGCCCGCAGCAGCGCATTGAGCCCCACCACCTTCCGCCCGAGCTCTTCCGCGGCGCTGCGGAAAGCCCGCAGCAGCCGTACGCCACGCTGCAGGAAGCGCGCAGCGCCTACGAGCGTGAATTCATTCTGCGCAAGCTCCAGGAGCACCGCTGGAACATGACTCAGACCGCCGCCTCCCTCGGCGTCGAACGCAGTCACCTCTACCGCAAAATGAAGTCCCTGGGCATCGCCGCTCCGGACTAAAATCGCCATCCGTCTTCTCCGCCAGACGGAGTTGCGCGCATTTATCACTCCGGTGCATACATGCTTATTGGTTTGGCTCTCCTCCCGTAACGATTCTCCGGATGGCCGCGATTAAATGTCGCCGGAATTCCCGAAACGGTGTAGCCTTCCCGCAATTCGGTGCACGACCTGGACAGCTTGGAGTGAATCCGCGGTTCTCGCACGGGTGTTTTCGCCCCGCCGCGGCCCGACTCACTGGCACGTTGCGCCGTCTTGATTGGCCTCTCGGCTCGTACGGCGTGGCACGTCAATATAGAGGAGAACCGCTTTGAAAAAAATCCTGATTGCGCTGCTAGCCATCCTGGCAGCGGGGGTTCCGCCGGTGCGCGGACAGGCACAGATCAGCAGCACGGCCAAGCCATCGTTCCCGGAATCCAAGAGGCGCACATTTTTCCCCAAAAACTGGGTGCGGGGTTTCGTGGATTTCGGGATCGCGCCTTCGCACAATGAACCGGACCTCGGCCGCTGCGCGTTTCCCCAGGCGCCGAACTCGGGCGGCGCTGGCACGCGCTGCACGGCCTACGCGCGCTACATGCTGAGCGGCTACCTGGAGTTCCAGCCGCTGGCCCGTACTCCGGCACGCCACATCTTCCTCTTCTTCGAACCCAAGATCTCTTTCGGCAACAATATCCCGCAACTCAGCTACTCCGCTTCGATGGAGCCGATTGCCTATGACCGCTCCGTGGGTCTGGGATTCCAACTGCCGCGAAATTTCGAACTGCGCGTCACGCAGCACCAGGTCGATTACCTGGGCCGCTATAGCCACTATGTGGGTCCCTCGGATCTCGGCAAAAACGGCCCCTACGGCCTGTATACCACCTTCAGCGTGCGCTGGTCGTTCGGCGGGTATGGGCGCGCGGGCGCGCCGTCAGCATACTGAACACTGCGGATCTTGAAGGCAGGCCGCCGCGAGACGCCGCGGCCTTTTACTCTTCCTCGTCCTGCGCTTCGTTCTGATCTTCGGTCAGGGCGTCGAGCTGCACGTGCCAGTCCAGATCCCGGACGCGTTGCGGGTGATCGCGCCAGCCGGGCACTACCTTCACGTGCGTTTCCAGAAAGATCTTTGTGTCCAGCAGCGCTTCCATCTCTTTGCGCGCTTCCGTGCCGATGCGCTTGAGCATCGCCCCCTTGCTCCCGATCAGGATCTTCTTCTGGGCGTCGCGCTCCACGTACAGCGTGGCGTAAATCCGCAGCAGCTTGGGGCTCTCTTCGAATTTCTCCACCACTACCGCCAGCGCGTGCGGCACCTCGTGATACGTCAGGTCGATGGCCTTTTCGCGGATGATCTCCGCCGCCAGGAAGCGCTCCGGCTGGTCCGTCACCTGGTCTTCGGGAAAGTGCGCCGCGCCTTCCGGCAGGTGCTGGACGATTTCGTCAAGCAGTTCTTTGCAGCCCGTGCCCTTCAGCGCGGAGATCGGCACGATGGCCGCGAAATCGTACTCCTTCTGATAGGCGTCGATCAGCGGCAGCAGCTGCGTCTTCGGCAGGCGGTCCACCTTGTTCAGCGCCAGGATCGTAGTTCCCCCGAAAGTCTTCGCGCGCTGGAGCAAGTAGACGTCGGGTCCGGCGAACGGCCGGCTGGCATCCACCATCAGCAGCAGCACGTCAATTCCTTCCAGCGCCGCGGCCACTTCGCGCATCATCTGCCGGCCCAGCGCGCTGGCCGCCTTGTGCAGCCCCGGCGTGTCAATGAACACGATCTGCCCGCCAGGACGGTTCACGATGCCCTGGATGCGGTTGCGCGTGGTCTGCGGCTTGGACGTCACAATGGCAATCTTCTGCCCCACGAAGCGATTCAGCAGCGTGGATTTCCCCGCATTGGGCCGCCCGACGATGGCCACGAATCCGGAACGGAACGCCTGCTTCGGCTCGGTTGTCATTACTCTCCTGATTGGATGTGCGGCTGCCGGAAATCGCCGCGGGAACGAAGAGACGCACCCGCAGCTGCGCTGTCAGTGTAGCAGGAACTGGCGTGTGCCAAGCGGGTGCGGCCTGCGAACGCAGATGGCGGCGTGTTTCCCTGCCCGGCACTTCTCAGACCTGCGCAACCTTCGGCATGCGCTCCTCGGCCAGCTTGCGAATGCGCACGCGCAGCACCTTGCGCTGGTTGGCCTCCAGCACTTCGAAGCGGTATCCTTCGAGATCGATCTGGTCGTTGGGCGAAGGCACGCGGCCCAGCAGGTGGCTGAGCAGCCCGGCGATGGTCGTCACTGTCTCGTCCGCATCCTTGCCGAACTGAATCCCCAGCAGTTCCTCGATATTGGAGATGGCCACGCTGCCCCGCACCACGAACGCGCCGTCCGCCTCGCGCAGCACGTCCGCCCGGGGCTGCCGGCCTTCCCCGCCCATTTCCCCGACGATCTCCTCGACCAGGTCCTCGACCGTGGCGATGCCTGCCACCGAGCCGTGTTCGTCGATCACCACCGCCATCTGCTGGTCCTTCTGGCGCATTTCCTTGAGCAACTCGGAGCCGCTCTTGGTCTCCGGCACCAGCAGCACCGGCCGCGTCAACTCGCGTACCCGCCGCCGCGACAGTTCGTTCTCCGGCACCTGCAGGAGATCCTGCGCGAAGACCGTGCCGAAAATATCGTCCAGAGAGGTCTCAAACACCGGCATCCGCGAAAAACGCGTCTCCACGAAGCGCCGCCGCAGCTCGCCGAGCGTGGCTCCGGCGGAAATGGCCAGAATGTCCGGGCGCGGCGTCATCACCTCGCGCACCCGCTTGTCGCTGAACTCCACCACCTGCTCGATCAGTTCCGCCTGGCCACGCTCCAGGATGCCCTCCTCCTCTGCCGCTTCCACCAGCGCCTCGATCGCCTCGCTGTCCCCGCGCTTGGCTTCCACGCCTCCCGGCTCCTGCTCGGAAATGCGCGCCAGCGATTCCGCCCCGTCCAGAAAGACGCGCACCGGCCACACCAGCCAGATGCACGCGCGCACAAACGGCAGCAGCGGAAGGAGCCAGCGCCCCGTCGTCCGGTAGAGGAGCATGTCCGGCAAAAAATGCATCCCAACCACAACTTCCAGCCCCAGAAAAACGCAGAACTGCAGCAGCGCCTCCCAGGTTCCGGGCACGAAGTACACCAGCCCGCGCGTCGTTTCCACGATCAGCAGCGCTAGCCAGAAATGGCCGAGCAGCCGGAAGGTGCGCGCGGCGTGTCGCCGCTCCATGCGCAGCCGCGGCTCGATCTCCGCTTCGAAGATTTCCAGGTGCTCGTGAACACGGCCCGTGGTCATGCGTCCGAGCTCGCGATAGAGAATCGCCAGGTAGGAAAAGACAGGCAGCCCCGCGGCCAGCAGGGCGATGCTCAGGGCAAACAACCAGGATTCCGTAATCACGCCAGCCTCAATCGCCGCCGCAGCTTCGCTTCCGCCCGGTCCATCTGTCCGCGGTCGGTCTCGTGGTCATAGCCGAGCAGGTGCAGCACCCCGTGCAGGATCAGGATGCGC
Source organism: Terriglobia bacterium (assembly GCA_020072785.1). Taxonomy (NCBI): domain Bacteria; kingdom Pseudomonadati; phylum Acidobacteriota; class Terriglobia; species Terriglobia bacterium. The sequence continues at coordinate 1,545,987 of JAIQGG010000002.1, forward strand.
AATTCCGCCGGAAACGTCCGGCCAAAGCGCGCGGCATTGCGCCTTGCCGTGGCCGCGGAAATCGCGATGTCCCCGAGATAAGCGGTCGCGGCGCCTGCCGCCGCTTTGCGGCGCAGCGCCATCGGCTTCTTGCGCGCTTCCGCCGGAAAAGACAGCACGTCCGTGGGTCCCTGTTTCCCGCGGTAGGACTCGTTCATGCGGGCGATCTCCGCTTCGCTCACGATGCACACCGTCACGCTGGATTCCGCCAAACCCAGCTCGCTCGCGACGCGCCGGAGAAACTCTTCGAGTGGCCGGCGCGCGATGCGCACCGACCGCTGGCGGTTCAGGATCATCCTTGCGATTCTTCTTTTTTGCCGGCTGCGTCCGCCTTGCCATTCTCGGAGGGGTTGCTGCGCGCGCCCGGCGGCACCTCGTACTCCTCATAGGCGCGGATGATCTGCTGCACCAGGTTGTGGCGCACCACGTCCTTCTCGCTGAACTGCACCACCGCGATGCCCTCGATCTTGCCGCAGATCTCGATCGCCTCCACCAGCCCGGAGCGCTTCCCGGCCGGCAAATCGATCTGCGTGATGTCCCCGGTGATGACCGCCTTGGAATTGAAGCCCAGCCGCGTCAGGAACATTTTCATCTGCTCGCTGGTGGTGTTCTGCGCCTCGTCGAGGATCACGAAAGAGTCGTTCAGCGTGCGCCCGCGCATGAACGCCAGCGGCGCCACCTCGATAATCCCTTTTTCCAGGAAGCGCTCCAGTTTGTCCGCGTCCAGCATGTCGTAGAGCGCGTCGTACAGCGGCCGCATGTACGGATCGATCTTCTGCTGCAGCGTGCCGGGGAGGAAACCCAGCCGCTCCCCCGCTTCCACCGCCGGCCGCGCCAGGATGATGCGGTTAAGCTGCTTGGTCAGCAGCGCGGAGACGGCCATGGCCACGGCCAGATACGTCTTCCCGGTGCCTCCCGGGCCGATGCCGAAAGTCATGTCGTGCCGCTCGATCGCTTCCATGTACAGCCGCTGGTTGGCGCCTTTGGGGTGCACGCTTTTCTTCCCGAAAGCCCGCGCGTAGCCCGGTTCCAGCGCCGTCCGCGGCGCCACGTGCAGGTCCTGGGTGGCCACGCGGATCAGCGACTTCACTTCGCTGGCCGTGAGCGTGCGTCCGCCCCGCGAAAGATGGTTGTACTCCTCCAGGATGCGCGCCGCGCGCTCCACCTGCGCGCGCTGCCCCTCGATGGTCAGGTCGCGGTCCTGTAGGTTGATCTGCACGTCCAGCGAGGATTCGAGCAGGCGCAGATTTTCGTCCAGCGTTCCGAAGAGCGGCTCGATTTTCCCGGAAATGTGCACGGTGCGTCGCATCCAATTGCTGGGTTTACCGATGGGGGCTGGTGCGCTGATGGGTGATTCCTCCTCGGCAAGGAGAAACTACAGCGAGCCTATCCCACCCCCGCCCGCGGGTCAAGTTACACACTCATTACACCGGGTCCTGGAACGCGCACCTTGCATGTATACTTTTCTTGTAGTGCAACCGGAAGGGAGATCCCGCTTCAGGGTCGTATGCATCCGAACGCCGTTCGCGATCTGTTCCCTCGGAGCAGAAAAACTCTTGCCGGTGTCGCCGTGACGCTGTTCACGGTTCTGCTCGCTTTTTCCCTCCTCAAGTGGTGCTCGGGCCCCGCAACGGCCCAGGCCGCGGCTCGCGTCTCTTACCCCCGCGAACTCAGCCGCATCACCTTTGCCGCCGCCGGCGATGTCATTCCCCACCAGGCGGTGGCGCAATCCGCCGCGGCGCAGAGCCTGGCCGCAGCCCCCGCCCCGCCAGCCACCACCGGCAATGATGCCGGCTGGGACGTGCTATTCGCTGCGGTGGCCGATGTCTTCCGCCAAGCCGATTTCGGCTTCGTCAATCTGGAAACTCCCGTGGCGCCGAAACATAGCCGCGGATCGAAACCCTTCCAATTCGATGCTCCCATCGCCCTCTTGCAGGCGCTCAAGTTCAGCGGCATCAAGATCGTTTCCTTTGCCAACAATCACGTCTTCGATCAAGGCCATATCGGCTTTGCCGAATCTCTCGACCATCTGCGCGAACAGGATCTTCTCTTCACGGGCGCCGGGGCCACCGCGGAAGCCGCCTGGAAGCCCGTCGTCCTCGAAAAAAATGGCATCAAAGTCGGCTGGCTGGGAATGACCCGCTGGCTGAATGGCAGCCACAATCCGGAAAAAGATGGCGATCCTCACGTTGCGTTCTTCCCTTACCCCGGCGAGGCCAACGGGGCTCCGGGGCTGACGGAAGCCCAGGTGCTGGAAGCCGTCAAAGCGGCGCGCGCGCAATGCGATTTTCTGCTGATATCGATTCACTGGGGGGTGGAATACGCCACCGCGCCGCGCAACGACGATGTCGAGATGGCGCACAAGATGCTCGAAGCCGGCGCCGGCGCCGTGCTCGGCCATCACCCCCACGTCCTGCAGCCCATCGAAACCTATTTAACGCAGGACCAGCGCCATACCGTCATTTTCTATTCCTTGGGGAATTTTCTATCCAACCAGTCGCGCAACTACGTCCAGGGCCTGACCCCCGAAAAGGCCGGTGAGCAACGCGACTCCCTCATCGTCCGCTTCTCGGTCATCAAGAAAGATTACGGCCCCGCGGGCATCCGCGTCGAGCTGGGTGACATGGGCATTCTGCCGGTCTGGACGGAGAACAATCACCTGCTGGCCCGCGCCGGGCACGACAAGACCCTGCTCATCCGTCCGGTGCTCATGGACCGCGAAATCCCCAGGCTCCAGGCGCGTTTCGACGAACTGGACCATCTCGGTTCCCAGCTAACCGCCGCGCAAAAGCAGGAACTGGTCGAGGTCTCCCGCCAGCTGCAACTCCTGAAGCGCCGCCGCGAATTGCTTCTCGCCCGCACCGGCGACGACTACCTTGTCGCCCCGCCGAATCCCTAGCCAATCGCTGTCTTTATGGAGAATCTCAATCTGCCGGGACGGCGCGGGACTGCGCCCAGATGCGCAGCGACTGGATCTCCTCCGCGCGGGTGACGCTCAGCGGCTGCGTTCCATGCAGCTCCGCGAGGAGAATCGGCGTGGAGAGCTGCGCCTTCTGCCCAAAGGCGGTGTACAGCCCGGCGACGATGGATTGCTCGATTTCCGCGCCGGAAAAGCCTTCGCTGGCCGCCGCGAGCTTCGCCAGATCGAAGGCCGCGGCATCGCGCCCGCGTTTTTTCAGATGCAAGGAGAAGAGCGCTTCGCGCGAGGGCTCGCTGGGCAAATCCACGAAGAAAATCTCGTCGAAGCGCCCCTTGCGCAGCATCTCCGGCGGCAGCGACGAAATATTGTTCGACGTGGCCGCGAGAAACACGCCGCCTTCGCGGTCCTGCATCCAGGTGAGCATGGTGGCCAGCAGGCGCTGCGAGAGCCCGCCATCGGTTTCCGCGCCCCCGCTGGCCGACGCAAAGGCCTTCTCGATCTCGTCGATCCACAGCACCATGGGCGCGAGCTTCTGCGCCAGCTCCAGCGTCTTGCGCAGGCGCCGTTCCGATTCTCCGATGTATTTGTCGTAGAGCGAGCCGGCATCCAGCCGCGCCAGATCGTAGCCCCACTCCCCGGCAATGGCCCGTGCCGCGAGGCTCTTCCCGCAGCCCTGCACTCCCGTAATTAGCACGCCCTTGGGCGGCTCCAGCCCGAACGCCCGGCCCTCCGCCGTCAGCGCGCTCTGCCGCTTGCGCACCCACTCGCGCAGATGCCCCAGCCCCGCCACATCGCCGAACGAAGTATCCCGCCGCACCGTCTCCAGCAGGCCATCCTGGCGCAGCATGCTTCCCTTCGCCTCCGCAACGTCCGCCACGAGCCCCGCATCGGCCTTCCCTCGTGCCAGCAGGCATTTGCGCAGCAAGCGCAGCGCCTCCTCGCGCGGCAGCCCCACCAGATTCCGCGCCAGTTGCATCTGCGCCGCAGCATCCAGCAGCACCGCCAGGTGCTGCTCCCGCGCAGCCTCCGCCAGCACATCCTTCACTGCGGGTAGCAGATCCTCCGCATCCGGCAGCTCCAGGCGATACGGCGCGGCAACTCCCGACAGCTCTTCCGGCAGGTGCACCGACGCCCCGGAGAGCACGATCGAGCGCCGCACGGTGCGGAAACCCTCGGCCAACTCGCGCAGCCTCCGGCAGATGCGGTCCTGCTCGCAGTAACGCGCAAAATCTTTCAGCAGAAACAGCGCGTCGCCCTTCACCTGGGCGATATTGGCCAGCGCCTGCTCGGGCGGGTCGGAGTTGTAAAGCGGCTGGCCGCCTTTGCGCGCCAGCCCGGTGGTCACGCTCCAGACGAAGAAGCTCACGCCCAGCTCGCTGGCCACTTCGGCCAGCAGCTCTTCGACGCGCTCCTCTTCTCCCGTTTCAATGGTGATCAGCGCATGGTGGGAATTGACCAGCAGCCGCAGTTCGTCCTTCTTGTCTGGCTTGCCGGGCGCGCCCGCAGCCCCCGCCGGAACATTCACCCGTGCACCTCCCGGGGCGCCTGCCTGCCGCCCCGCTTGCGGCGGGGTTACTGGAGTCTGGTTTGACAAAGCGAAACGCCTCGGCTACTGTTAGAAATTCGGTTCAACGCAAAAAGGAGCATGGAATGGCCCAGGGACAGGCTACCAAAATTAAGAAGCGGAAGAAATCAGTCCTTAAGCGCGCGAAGCAATCTATACAACGGGCGGAAGTGAACCGCGCCAATCGCACCCGCGTGCGCACCATGATGCGGCGGCTGCGCACCGCCATCACCGCCGGCGATCAGGCCGCCGCGGCCAATCTCCTGCAGCCCACCATGTCCGCCATCGACAAGGCCATCGCCAAGGGCGTGCTGCACGAAAACTCCGGCAACCGCTACAAGTCGCGCCTGAGCCTCGCCTTGCTCAAGATCCAGGCCGCCAAGAAGTAGCGGCGATAAATTTACAGATGCTTTGAGTAAGGGCGGGCTTCAGCCCGCCCTTCTTTTTGGGGGATGTTGAGCGGTGAAGCGATTGCACCGCTCAATTGTCTGACGTTTTCTGAATTGGGTCAGGCCGCCGAGGCGCTCCGCCTGGTCAGCCGCGTAATCAGGAAATCCAACAGCGCGCGCGGCTCCCGCACTCCGCCCTTCAGCCCGTCGTCGCACTCCTGCAGCGCCCGCAGTCCGCTCAGCAACTGCTCGCGTGACATCCGCCGCGCGCTCTGCAGCGCCAGCTCCGCCGTCTTTGGATGCATGCCCAGCTGCCGCGCCGCCTGCCACCCGTTCGCCGCGCCTTTTATTTCCTGCGCCTCGATCAGTTTCCGGTACATCCAGGCCATCGCCCCCACCAGTGCCACCGGTTCATCGCCATCGCGCAGCAGCCGCTCCAGAAACTCCAGCGCCGTCTTGCGCTTCCCCGCCGCGAGCATGTCCGCCAGTTGCCATACCGTGTTCTTCTTGTGCGACACCACCAGCGCGGCCACGTCCTCGCGGCGGATGCGCCGCCGCTCCCCGGCATACGTCGCCAGCTTCTCCATCTCCGTCTTCAGCAGCTGCAGATCCTCGGCCACCCACTCGGCGAGATCCTCCGCCACGCCGGCCTCCAGCGCCACGCCCAGCTCGGAGGCCAGCGCGCCGGCCTGGGCCATGGCCGCCGCGCGCCGCTCCTGCTCATTTTCCCCGAGGCTCACGGCCACCACCAGCGCCTTCTCCGCCAGGAGCTTGGCGAACTTCATGCGCTGGTCCAGCGACTCCGCTTCGATTACCAGCGTCGTGAACGGCGCGGGATCTTCCAGGTAGGCTTCGAGGGCTTTGACGAAATCGTCGCGCTTCGCGTCTCCCAGCTCTTCGATGGCTTCCGCCTCCTCGAGAAACACGACCTGCTGCGGCGAAAGCATGGGCATGGTCTGCGCCTGGTCCAGCGCCGCCTGGCCTTCCCCGCGCGCCGCGGAGAACCGCGAAAGCGCCCACGCGCGCGCCGCTTCCGGAACATACTTTTCGATCAGCAGCGTCCGGCAGGAATCCCGCAGAAAGGCCTCGTCGCCCAGCAGCAGCACCGCCGGGATGGCCTGGCCCTTCTCCATCCGCGCCAGCAGCTCCGCGGCGGCTATGCGCGCCATTAGTAGCTCTCCGTGATGGCCGCCACCAGGCGCGCGGCAAAGTCCCGCGCCATGCGTTCCACCGCGGGGTCCTGCTCTTCGAAAAAGCTCTTCACGTCCGTGGAGATCTCGTATTCGTTGCGGAAGAGGAAATCAGCGTTGTGGTAGAGGACGCGCTTCGTCGCCGTCTCCTCCAGGAATACCTCGCAGTGCATGGTCACCAGCATGGTCGTGGCCCGCCCTGTGGCCGTGTCGTAGAGCAGCGGCGACACTTCCAAGCTCAGCACCTTCCCGCGGACCACGGCATCGGCATTGGCCGCATTGGACACGATGCGGTATCCCGCCCGCGCCAGGAATTCGTGCACCGTGGCCTCGGTCAGCCGCTGCTCGATGCGGTAGCGTGTGGTGCGGTTCTCGAACGCCGGCACCGCGATGCTCTGGATGCCGGCGGGCAGCGCATTCGTCCGCCCCGCCACGCGATAGCCGCATCCCCCCGCCAGCGCCGCGGCCAGCGCCGCAGCGCTCAGCAGCCCCCACATTCGTCCATTTCTCACAGCAGCCTCTCCGCCAGCCGCACGGCGTTCGATGCCGGCAGCTTCACGTTATCCGCGGCGCCCCACAGCCACCACGCTCCGCGCAGCGCCGGATCCGCTTCCGGCTGCGCAACGTGGATGCCCGTATCCCCTGCGGTCAGATTGCTCGGCCCCGCTTCACCCGGCCCCGCCAGCACGAAACCGGCCTCGCGGCACGCCCCTGCGATTCCCTCCGCCGTCGCCTCCGGCGCCAGATCCGCGCACGCAGCAAAGGTATATCCGTAAAACACCGGCGCATGCAACACCTGCAGCGACGGAGCGATCCCCGCCCCGCCCAGGCAGGCGGCCGTTTCCCGGCGCACCCGCGCTCGCTCCTCCGCCAGATTCTGCGCGCTTTCTTCCCCGTAGTGTTCCAGCAGGTTGAAAGCCACCTGCGTTCCGAAGACCGGATGCCCCGCGGGCTGAAAGCCGAGAAGCTGCGTCGTCTGACTTTCCAGCTCTTCGATGCCCGGTCGCCCGGCCTCGGAAACGGGCCGGAAGAAGAGCAGCATCAGCCGCCGCAATCCGGCGCGCTGCAGCGCCAGCGAGAGCAGCGCGGCAATCGTGCCGGGCGCCGACGGCACGCAAAACACGCTGCCCTCCGGCCGCGCCGCCGCTCCGCGCGGCGTTTCCAACTGGGGAAACCACACCGTCGTTCCCTTTTCTTCCAGCAGGCCCCCGGAGAGATCGATCACCTTCGCGCCGGAACGCTGCGCGGCTCCGGCGTTACGCCGCGCAAAGGCCGCCGACCCTGCAAAGAACACGCATTGGGCGCGGGAAAAACTGTCCTCCTCGACCGGCTGGATCACCGCCGGCTCGCCTCCCGCTTCGGTGAGTATCCCCGCGGCTAGCTCCTCATCCACCAGCCGGAAATCCGCCGCGGCAAAACGCCCTTCTTCGAGCAACTGGCGCAGTTCCGCGCCCAGCAGCGAGGAGGCGCCGGCGATGACTATTCGGGGAGAACTGAAGCTGGGGGACATGGATCAGGCGGTCCGAGTGACCGCATGGTGCCGCACCCAGCGCACCACGTGCAGCACCATGCCAATGCTGGCGTAGCCCACGGCAAAAAAGAAGAGCGTTATCTCCGAATACAGCCATACGGCGGCCACAATCAGGGCAATAATGACGATCGCCAGCGAGGGCTGCCGCTTCGTCCACGCCACGTCCTTGAAGCTGTAGTAGCGCACGGTGCTGGTCATCAACGCTCCCAGTACCGCCGCCAGCAACAGCCAGCCCGCCGACCAGCGCCAGTCCTGCAGCGGCACCTTGAAGGCGTGCACAATCGCCGCAATCACCCCGGCCCCCGCCGGTGTGGGCATCCCCACGAAATAGCCCAGGCCACCCGGAGCCATGCCCTGCACATTGAAGCGCGCCAGCCGCCAGGCGCAGCAGATCAGAAAGATCAGGCAGCTCAGCCATCCGAGTTGCGCAAGCTGTTGCACGGAAATGGATTCCTGCGCCGGCAGGCTGCGCACCCCCCACGCATACGCCAGCACGGCGGGCGCAATCCCGAAACTCACCACGTCCGCCAGCGAATCGAACTGCTTCCCGAATTCCGTGTTCGTCCCGGTCATGCGCGCCACGCGCCCATCCAGTGAATCGAAGAGAATCGCGTACCCGATGGCCTTCGCCGCATGGTCGAAGTCGTGCGTCGCACCCCCCAGCGCGGCCACCACGGCGTAGTAGCCGCAGAGAAGATTGGCCACCGTGAAGACGCTCGGCAGAAGATAGATCCCGCGCCGCAAGCGCTCTCCGCGCTTGTGCCGCGGATCAAATGGCAAACCTGTCTGTTCCGCCACGCCTTTTCCCGCGAACTCTGCCATCCTCGCACCCGTCCCTGTTGCCAGCTCTTACCGCCTCTTACCGGCTTTCATCCCCGGCAGCCTTCCCCGCCATCCACCGCGCCACCACACTGGAGCCTCCGCGCACCGTCTGCCCCGGCTGGACCACAATTTCCGCCTCGCTGGGCAGCCACACGTCCACGCGCGATCCGAAACGCACCAGCCCGATGCGGTCCCCGCGCCCCACCTTGTCACCCGGCTTCTTCCAGCAGATCACGCGCCGCGCAATCCAGCCCGCGATCTGCTTGAACACCATCTCCCCCGTCTCCGTCTTGAGGTGAATGATGTTCTGTTCGTTTTCGAAAGAGGCCCGCGCGCGCATCGCTCCATAGAACTTGCCCGGGCGGTATTCCACGTTGGCAATCGTGCCCGCGATCGGTGCGCGGTTCACATGGACATTCCACACCGCCAGGAAAATGCTGATGCGCTTGCCAGGCTTTCCCGCAAACTCTTCTTCGGTCACCACCACCACGCGTCCGTCCGCCGGCGATACCACTGCCCCCGGTTCCCCCGGGATCAGCCGTTCCGGGTCGCGGAAAAACGAAAAAACAAACAACGCCAGCGCCACCAGCACCACGCCGGCCGCCGTCCAGTGCAGGAGCAGCGCCCCCGCGCCCAGCGCCAGCACCGGCAGACCGAACGTGTACCCTTCGCGGACCATACGTGTGCCGCAGCCACGCCGCGCCACTCCGCGTCGCCCCCGGCATCGTCATTCTACGACAGAAATGCTCCCGCCAGACGCGCTTATCGTCACGCGCACGCGTGCCCTTGGCGTTTCAGCAACTGCTGCATCTCGTCTTTCACGCGAAGTTTTAGTTTTTTTAGCCGGACTTCTTCGAGGAGGTCTTCCGCACTGAGGTAAGGGGAGAGAGTCAAGCGGTGCAGTTCTGCTTCGTACTGCGTGTGCTGCTCGGCCAGCTTCTGATATTCGGCATCCGCATCCAGGTACTGTTCACCGGGATTCCGCTGCAGACTGGACATGCGTCCTCCTATTGTGTGCGGTGGTGGCTACATAGGCGTAACCTAGCACAGAGGCGGCGGGGAGCCAAGCATCTCTTTGTCTTTTCTCGGGCAACTATCCAGAAAATTCCAGGGCCATGCAGACGGCGTCTTCCCGCGGCTCCTCGTAATAGGCCGCGCGCCGCCCCGCCCCGCGGAAGCCCAGCCCTTCGTAGAACGCGATCGCGCCCCGGTTCGACGCGCGCACCTCCAGAAAGACCCGGCGCACTCCCTGCCCCCGGAATTCCCGCAACGCCTCCTGGGCCAGCGCCGTCGCGTATCCCCGGCGCCGCGATTCCGGAGCCATGGCCAAGTTCAGGATCTCCGCTTCGTCCGCCGCGCAACGGGCTACCAGGAAACCCACCGTTGCCGCGCCCGCCTGGGCAACCCAGCCGCGGCAACCGGCCTCGCGCAGCCGGGCGTAGGCCTCTTCGCTCCACGCCGCGGCTTCCGCGCACCGCCGTGCAATGCGCACCGCCTCCGCCGCATCCCCCGGTTCCAGCGCACGCAACCTCAGTTCCGGCAGCGGCTCCGCTTGCGATTCACCGCGCATGCCCGGCTGCACCCGTGGTGTCTTTCCAGGAACGCTTTGCGTCCGATCGCCGGATGTAGTTCGCATCCAGCACCAGCGCATCCACCAGCTTTCCCGCCTGCGCCTGCAGGTAGCCAATCTGCCCGATCCGTGGCGCCAGAACTGTCGTTACCACCTGCACTCGATCTCCAGCCTGCTCCCGTTCCGCCCACCACGGCGCACCCAGGACCAGATCCTTGTCCGGCGTGGCCCAGCAGACTCGCTCCCCGGGAATCGCCCGCCGCACGGTCTCCACAAACTCCTTGAGCGGAGAGACGCTTTCCTCCCCCTGCAACACCACTCTCCCCCCTTCTCGGTGATACAGTCCCGCGTACACCTCGCCCCGGCTGCCATTCACCAGCGCGGCAATCCACTCTCCCCCGCTCCCCTCACTGGCAATTGCTTCCAAACGCGAGACCGCGCCAATTCCCCGTCCATAAATCTCCGCCAGTGCCTTAACCGTGGTCAGGCCCACCCGCAGACCAGTGAACGACCCCGGCCCCGCCGTCACCACGTATACCTCCACCTCGCCGAGTACAGCTTCTCTCTGCGCCAAAACCCTCTGAATGGCTGGAATCAGCCAGGAGGAATAGTCCTCAACGGTGTCATGGACGGCCACGGCTTCTGCTACCCCGTCACGGAGCAGACAGACGCTCCCTCGCGAGTCGCACGTATCCACGCTAAGCAGAATCACGGACCTATTCTAACCCATGCCGGCTGAGGCGGATGCAGGACACTAACATTCTCCAGCGCCAGTCTTGAACATGAAACCAGTGGAGCTGGGGATGCAGAAGCAGCTCTTTCAGGGAAAGCAAAACAGCATGTAATATTACCGTAAGATAAGAGCAATTCAGCTGCCAAAGAACATTGCAAAATTCCCTATCTAATTGATTCCAGAGGAAATATCTTGACTCTTTCCACACAATTCTTTATTCTACACATGCATTCCAGGGGGGCATCCGATCCTATGGAGTATAAAATCGGCGATAAGGTTGTATATCCGAACCACGGCGTTGGGCTCGTAGAACAGATCAGTTATGGAGTTTTAAACGGTCGTACCGAACGCTATTTGATGATTCGCATAACTTCCAGCGGCTTGCGCGTGATGGTGCCACATTCGAACGCGCCGGCCGTCGGCCTGCGTCCTGTTATTCGTCCCGTGGACACCAGCAAGGTCCTCGGTTTCCTCGAAAAAGGCAAACTGAACTCCCACCACGACTGGAAACACCGCTTCAAGGAGAATTCCGAGCGCATGCGTACCGGTTCTCTCCTGGAAGTCGCCGTCGTCCTGAAAAGCCTGGTCTCCCTCAGCCGCAGCAAGCCGCTCTCGTTCCGCGAAAAGAAAATGCTGGAGCGCGCCAAGTATCTCCTGGTCAGCGAAATGGCCACATCGAGAAATACCTCCGCGGAATCGGCGGAAACACTCGTTGTGAAATCGCTGGCGAAGGCCAAGCTGCAGTTCCCGGTGATGCTGGAAAAAGTGGACTAGTTTCTTCCTGGATCTTTCCCGGCGCGCGTCCCCCTCGGGTCACGCGCCGGCTTTCTTTTCGCGCGTCCCCAGCCTCCGCCGCCCGGCGTTTCGATGCGCAGGATGTCGCCCGCCAGCACGTCCAGCACGCACTTCCCCGGAAGCCCGCGCGCTTTTCCGTTTCGAATCTGCAGATTCTTTCCCGGCGCGCCGCTTTTTCCGCCCTGCAGCCCATACGGCCCGCGCTCCCGGCGGTCGCACAGCAACCCCGCTTGCGCAGGAGCCAATAATTCCAGTTCGCGCACGATCCCGTCGCCGCCGCGGAACTCCCCTTTGCCGCCCGAGGCCCTGCGAATCCGGTAGGCGCGCAGGCGCACCGGATAGACCTGCTCCAGCACCTCAATGGGCGTATTCCAGGAATTGGTCATGTGCGTGTGGATGGCCGATGCGCCGTCGAGCCCCGGCCGCGCGCCCATCCCCCCGGCAATCGTCTCGTAGTAGGCGAACGGCGCATTCGCGTTGCGCGGATCAAGCCCCCCCAGCGTCAGATTGTTCATTGTGCCTTGGCTCGCCGCAGGGATCCGCGCCGGCACCACCCGCGCCAGCGCGCGCAGCAGCGTGTCCACAATGCGCTGCGAGGTCTCCACGTTCCCGCCCGCAACCGCCGCCGGAGGCTGCGCGTTCACAATCGTTCCCGGCGGCGCGTAAATCCGGATCGGACGCAGCAGCCCCGACGTGGCCGGAACCTCTTCTCCCAGCAGGCAGCGGAACACGTAATACACTGCCGAAATCGTGATCGCTTCGACGGCGTTCACATTGCCCGGGCACTGCGCAGCAGACCCGCTGAAATCCACCTCCGCCGCGCGCTTGCCGATGCGCACCCGCACCGCGATGCGCAGCGCCTTCCCGCTCACCCCGTCGCCATCCAGATAATCTTCCGCGTTGTACGTTCCCGCCGGAAGCTCCGCCAGCGCCCCGCGCATCATTTCCGCCGAATACTCCAGCAGGTGCCCTGCATAGCGCTGCATCTCCGCCGCCCCGTTGCGCCCCACCATCTCCCGCAGCCGCCGCTCGCCGATGCGGCAGGCCGCCACCTGCGCGGAGAGATCGCCCTCGCGCTCCGCGGGCGTGCGCACGTTGGCCAGGAACACCGCCAGCACGCCGTCGTTGCGCCGCCCTTCCTCGTACAGCTTTACCGGCGGGATGCGCAGCCCTTCCTGATAAATCTCGCGTGCCGGACCCATTGACCCGGCCAGCGCCCCGCCGATATCCGCGTGGTGCGCTCGGTTGGCCACGTAAAACAGCGGCCGCCTGTCTCCGCGCAGATAGACCGGCATGACCAAAGTCACGTCCGGCAAGTGCGTGCCCCCCGCGAAGGGGTCGTTGAGCACGGCAATGTCTCCCGGGCGCAGCACAAAGGCCCGGCGCACCGCCGCCACCGAAGCCGGCATCGACCCCAGGTGCACTGGCATGTGGTCGCCCATGGCCAGCACCTCCCCGTCACCGTCATACACCGCGCAGGAATAGTCCCGCCGCTCCTTGATGTTCGGCGAAAACGCTGAACGCCGCAGCCCCGCGCCCATCTCTTCGGCCACCGAGTGGAACAGGTTCTTGAAGATCTCCAGCCGCGTCGGGTCCACTTGGCCCCTATGTTTTCCGGGGATTCGTTTAGCGCCGCGCATTCGGCCTCCCCTTCGCCGCGCGGGCGAGGAAGATTTGCCCGTAGCCGTCCACCTGCGCCGTCCAGCCCGGCGGCACCAGCGTCGTGGCGCTGTATTCGCTGATCACCGCGGGCCCCGCAAAGACGTGCGCTGCGCGCAGCTCCTCGCGGTTGATCCATCGCGTGGCCTGCGCCCGCCCGCCGAAGACGCAGCGCAGCTCTCCCGCCAGCGGCGGGCGCCCCGGGCGCGCGGCGTGCGGAATTTTCGCCATTTCCGGCTTTGCCGCCTGCCCCGTCACCCGGCAGCGCACGTTTACCACTTCCACGCGCCGCAGGGGGTCCGCGTACCCATAGCGCTGCTCATGCGCGCGGTGAAATGCCGCCACAAAATCGCCCGCAGCCCGCACGCTCAATTCATATGCCTGGCCGATGTAACGCAGATCGACCCACGACTCGACGCGAATTTGCGCCCGGCGAAACCCTTCCCCCGCCAGTACGCGAAGCCCCTCGCGTTCCAGCGGCCGGAACCTCGCGCGCAGCGCTGCCCGCGCTTTCTCCAGCCCAGCCACCGGTAGCAGCACCGTCCGCGAGACGTCCTTCACCACGTTCGCCCGCAGAATCCCTAGCGCGGAAAGACCGCCGGGAAAGCACGGGAGCAGCACGCCGCGCATCTCCAGCGCGCCTGCCAGGTCGCAGGCGTGCAGCCCGCCCGCGCCGCCAAACGCCACCAGCGCGTAGTCCCGCGGGTCATAGCCGCGCTCCACGGAAATCACGCGAATAGCCTTTTCCATCACCGCGTTGGTCACCTGCAGGATGCCCTCGGCGAACTTCTCGACCGTCCGAAATGCCCCGCGATGCCGTTCCAGTTGCCGCCGCGCGCGCTCCGTATCCAGCGGAAATTCGCCACCCAGCAATCCCCGCGCGCCGAAATGGCCCAGCACGGCGTGCGCGTCGGTCACCGTCGGCTTCTCGCCTCGCCCGTAGCACGCCGGCCCCGGATCGGCCCCCGCGCTCTCCGGCCCCACGCGCAAGGCCCCGCCCTGGTCAATCCGCGCGATCGATCCGCCGCCCGCGCCCACCGTGTGAATCTCCAGCATCGGCACGGCCACCGGCAGCCCCGCCACGATGGACTCTGTCGTCGTGCCCAGTCCGCTGCCCAGCAGCGCCACATCCGTCGATGTCCCGCCCATATCGAACGTGATAACGTTCGCCAGCCCCGCCAGCGACGCCGCGTACTGCGCCCCGATCACCCCGCCCGCCGGCCCGGACAGAATCGTGCGCACCGGCTCGCGTGCCGCCTGCTCCGCGGAGATAATCCCCCCGTTCGACTGCATCACGCGCACCAACGTCCGCCCGCCGCGCCACATCTCCTGCGTCCGCCGCCGCGTCTCTCCCAGATAGCGGCTCATCACCGGCGCCAGATAGGCGTTGATCACCGTGGTCGAGGTGCGTTCGAATTCGCGGAACTCCGGCAGGATTTCGTGCGACACGGAAACGAGATAGCCTGCTGCGCGCAGCGCCCTCGCCACCTGCTTCTCATGCTGCGGATTGCGGAAGGAGAAGAGGAAGCACACGGCCACGGCATCGGCTCGCGTCCGCTGCACGCGGCGCACGATGCGCCGCAGCTCGCGCGCCGTGAGCGGCGCCACCACTGCGCCGTCCGCTGCCAGCCGCTCGCTAGCCCCGATGCGCCGCGCCGCGGGCACCAGCGGCTCCGGCTTCACCACGAAGAAATCGTACAGCTTGGGCCGCGCCTGCCGCCCGATCTCCAGTACATCCTCGAACCCCGCCGTGGTGACCAGTGCGACCTTGCCCCCGCGCCGCTCCAGCAGCGCGTTGGTGCCCACCGTCGTCCCGCAGACCAGGTCCAGCGGCTCGCGCCCCGGCAGTGCGCGCTCCGCCCGGCACTGCTCCAGTGCCTCCGCGATGGCCGCCGCCGGATTCTTCGGCTGCGACGGCACCTTGCGGATAGCCAGCCGCCCGTCGCGCAGATACACGCAATCGGTAAACGTTCCCCCGGTGTCCACGGCTATGCGCATAAGTGTGGGATTGTACCCCAGAGACGGTTGCGGCCGCGCCGTTCCCCTGCTACGCCAGCGCCAGGCTGGGGTCGGCGTTGAGCTCGACACCGGCGAAAATGCCGGCGCGGAATTTGGGATAAGCCGCTGCGGCGATCATGGCGGCGTTGTCGGTGGAAAGCGCGCGGCTCGGAAAATAGACCTGCACGCCGCAGCGCCCCGCGCGCTCTTCGAACACCGCGCGCAACTGGCTGTTCGCCGCCACGCCCCCGGAAACCAGAATGCTCGCCGCACCTCGCTGTTCCGCCGCGGTAAACGCGCGCTCGGCCAGTTCGCGCACCACGGAATCCTGAAACGCGCGCACCAGCGCCAGCGTTGCCGCGTTGCAAAGCGGCAGCAGTTCTTCGAATTTGCGCCGGCCCTCCGCCAGCGCCGCCTCCCGCACTGCAATCTCCGGCGCAAATTCGGGGTGTTCGCGCACGTAATAGAGCACCGCGGTCTTCAGTCCGCTGAAGCTGAAATCCAGGGTGTTGCCCTTCATCTTGGCCACGGTGAACCGCGGCGCCGCGCCTCCCCCTCTGCCATTCTCCACGGCGGCCAGGCGGTCCAGGATCGGCCCCCCGGGATAGCCCAGCCCCAGCAACTTGGATACTTTGTCGTAGGCTTCCCCGGCCGCGTCGTCGCGCGTCTGCCCGATTTTGCCGTAGCGGAACAGCGGCACCTCGTCTCCCGCCGCCGGCGCTTCCGCCTGCACCTCGTACAGCACGGTGTGCCCGCCGGAGACGATCAGGCAGACCGCCGGCAGCTCCGGCCGACGCCCCGCGCGCGCCGCTTCCAGAAATACCGCATACACATGGCCTTCGAGGTGGTTCACCGGCACAAGCGGCTTGCCCAGCGCCACCGCCAGCGTCTTGGCATACGTGATGCCCACCAGCAGTGCGCCCACCAGACCCGGGCCATGCGTGACCCCAATCGCGTCTAGGTCCGTCAGCTGCATCCCGGCCTGTTCCATGGCTTCCCGCACCACCGGCACGATGCGCCGCAGATGCTCCCGCGAGGCCAGCTCCGGCACCACTCCGCCGTACCTACGGTGCACATCGATCTGCGAAGCCACTATGTTGGAAAGGATTGCGCGGCCATCGGCCACCACGGCGGCGGCCGTCTCGTCGCAGGAAGATTCGATGCCCAGAATGCGGATGCTCATCTTTCGAAAACGCCCCATCGGGCCAGCCTCCCCATGCTAGCACACGCTCCCGGGGCCTTTCCCTTCCAGGGCACATGCCCGCGCGGTTCAAGTTGACCGCTTCGCGGTCACACGTACAATTGACAAAGCCCGCCGCGGGCGGCTAGTGTGCCTTAGAACGATACAAGCGCCACAATTCCAGACGAGATCCGGGTCAAAACATGCCAAACGCAAGAACGCCCGCACCCGCTCCTGTGCATAAAGTACGCAAGGCCGTTCTCCCCGCCGCCGGCCTCGGCACACGCTTCCTGCCGGCCACCAAGGCCCAGCCGAAAGAGATGCTGTCCGTGGTGGACAAGCCGCTGATTCAGTACGTCGCGGAAGAGTGCGTGGCCTCGGGTATCGAACACATCATCATCGTCACCGGCAAGGGCAAGAACTCTATCGAAGATCACTTCGATTCCGCGCCTGCCCTGGAGCGCTTTCTCGAGGACCACGGCAAAAAGGACCTGGCGGAGATGGTCCGCAAGATTACCAACATGGTGCAGGTCAGCTACACCCGGCAAAAGGAGCCCCTGGGCCTGGGTCACGCCGTCCTCGTCGCGCGCGACCTCGTGGGCGACGAACCGTTCGCCGTTCTCCTCGGCGACGTGATCATTCCCGGCGAGCGCCCCGCCACAAAGCAGCTCATCGAGGTATACGAAGCCACCGGCGTGGGCGCCCTCGCCGTCGAGGAAGTGCCCCGCGAGAAGACCCATCTCTACGGCATCGTCGGCGGAGATCCCGCCCCGCAGCCGCCCTGGGGCGCGCGCCTGCAGCGCATTCGCGAGCTCGTGGAAAAGCCCAGACCAGAGAAGGCTCCCTCGAATCTGGGCATCACCGGGCGCTACGTGCTGCCCCCGGAAATCTTCGATTGCCTCGCCCGCACCAAGCCCGGCGCCGGCGGCGAAATCCAGCTCACCGACGCCCTGCGCATCCTCGCCCAGGAGCGCGGCCTGTGGGCCTACATTTATGAAGGGGTTTCCTACGACGCCGGCAACAAGCTTGGCTTCCTGAAAGCTACCGTGGAGATCGCCCTGCAGAACGCCGAACTCGGTGACGATTTCCGCAAGTACTTGAAGTCTCTGCCGCTGTAAGCAGCGGCTATTTCTTCTTCACTGTCTTCTTTTCCTTGGAGTCTTTGGACTCCTTCGCATCCTTGGACGCCGTCTCTTTGCCTTTCGTCTCCGCCGCGCCCGCCGCTTCCCCTCCGCCGCTCTTCTCGGACTTCCCCGATTCCGCGCGGCTCCCGGACTTCCCCGCGTAATCTGTCACGTACCAGCCCGACCCCTTGAACTGGATGGCCGGCGCCGTGATCGTGCGCTCCACTACCCCGCCGCATTGCGGACACTTCTTGAGGTGCGGCCCGGAATAGTTCTCGATACGTTCGGTCTGCTTGCGGCACTTCTTACACTGGTACTCGTAGAGCGGCACTGCACAGCCTCCTCAATCACCCGCAAAGCTCATTTGCAAAAGCGCGATTATAGCACGCACCCGCGCGCCCCCGGCTGCATGCTAGACTCGTGACAGATGTCTCCTCCACCCACCGCCGGCGCCCCGCACGGCTGCCTTTTCGTCGTGGGCACCCCCATCGGCAACCTTGAGGACATCTCCCTGCGCGCTCTGCGCGTCCTCCGCGAAGCCGGCCAGATCGCCTGCGAGGACACCCGGCACACCCGCAAGCTCCTCGAGCACTACGACATTCACCGCCCTCTGATCAGCTATCACGAGCACAACGAAACCACCCGCGCCCCCGAGCTCCTCGCCGCTCTCGAACACGGCGCCAAGATCGTTCTGGTGACCGACGCCGGCACTCCCTTGGTCTCCGACCCCGGTTACCACCTCGTCCAGCTCTGCGTCCGCCACGGCATTCCGGTCGTGCCGGTCCCCGGACCTTCCGCGCTGCTGGCCGCCCTCTGTGCTTCCGGCCTGCCCGCCGGGGAGTTCGTCTTTGCCGGCTTTCTCCCCTCGCGGACCGGCGAACGCCGCCGCGCTCTCGAGCGTCTGCGTCTGGAAGAGCGCACCATCGTGCTCTACGAGGCCCCGCACCGCGCCGCAGAATCGCTGGCGGACGCCCTGGAGATTCTGGGCGACCGCCCGGCCTGCCTGGCCCGCGAAATCACCAAAATTCACGAGGAGTTTCAGCGCGGCTCGCTGGCCCAGCTCGCCGAGCAGGCGCGGAGCAAGCCCCCACGCGGAGAGATCACCCTGATCCTCGGCCCGCCGGGAGCCCAGCTGTCCGCGAAACTTCAGGAATCCGCCCAGACCATGGCCCAGCGCGTGGAGGAGTTGATGCGGCAGGCAAATCTCGACCGCAAAGAGGCGCTGAAGCTGGCGGCGCGCGAGCGCGGACTCACGCGCCGCGCGGCCTACGAGCAGCTGCTCGAGACGCGCGAACAAGAGTCCTCAGAAGAGTCCGAAGACTAGCTTCAAGCTTCCGGCCGGAACACCCGGTGGAACCGCGGCCCGATAAACTGTACTCCCACCAGGCGTCCCCCGCAGGCCAGTTCTTCGCTCACGTGCACCACGCGCCCCTGCGTGGTGAAATCCGTCTCCGGACGCCGCCGCACCTGCACCGAGACGGGAATGCGGATCTCGATGTCCGTTCCCGGAGGTACGTCGCGCTGCACTAGAAACGCCGCACCGCTGCGGCACAGGTTTTCGCTGGAAGTTGTTTCCTCGAATGCAAACCCGCGGCTATCCCGCCCGCGGATGGTCATCGGCAGATGCACGGAGATTCTACGCTCCGCCCGCTGCTTCGATGCCACAGTGGCTGTTAGCGCCATGGACATCCTCCCCCGTGACGGCGTGCGGATGCTCGAAAAATCGCTCGACGCGCTCAAGAATCTCCCCGGGCGTCCGCGATTGGTGAACTCCACGCCGCAGTTCGCCGCCGTTCTTCACCCCAAACGAAAACCAGCAAGCGAACTGCTTCATTTTGCCTGCAGCGTCGGGCGGAGCGGCATCCAGAATCTGCCGGTAGTAGCCGGATAGTAACCGGTAGCGGTCGCCCTGGGATGGCTGCTCGTAGCGCCCCGTAGCCTGGTATTGCGCCATCTGTGAAAAAATCCACGGATTGCTGGCCGCCGCGCGCCCGATCATCACCCCGTCGCAGCCCGTCTCGCGCATCATGCGCGCCGCATCTTCCGGGCTCTGGATATCGCCGTTTCCGATCACCGGGAAGCGCACCGCCTGCTTGACCGCGGCGATCAGTCCCCAGTCCGCGCGCCCGCTCAAGCCCTGCACGCGCGTCCGCGGATGCACCGCCATGGCCTCCACTCCCGCGTCCTGAGCCATCTTGGCGACCTCCACGGCCACAATATTTTTATCGTCCCACCCCGCGCGGATCTTTATGGTCAGCGGGATGCGCACCGCCGCGCGCACCGCCCGCAAAATCTCCTCCAGCAGCTTCAGATCGCGCAGCAATCCCGACCCCCCGCACTTCACCACCTTCTTCGCCGGGCAGCCCAGGTTGATGTCCACGATGTCGAAGCCCAGCTCCTCCACCAGCGCCGCGGCCGAAGCCATCACCTGCGGGTTGGCCCCGAAAAGCTGCGCGCTGATGGGGTGTTCGTCTTTTTCGAAGTGCAGATAACGCAGGGTCTTGCGCGCGCTGCGCGTCACGCCCTCGGAGCTGGTGAACTCCGTCATCAGCAGTCCGCACCCGCCCAGCCCGCGGATCACCTGCCGAAACAGCGTGTCGGTCACCCCGGCCATCGGCGCCAGAATGGCCGACGGACGGATGGCTAGTTTGCGGATTTGTAGCGCCGCGGGAATTATGTTCGGTTGTTTGTGTGCGCGCAGGTCGTAATCCTATTTCGCGGTGCCCGGCGCGGCCTTCGCCGCGCCTGCTTCCCCGGATTTACCTGCTTCCCCGCTAGCTTTCCCCTGCAGATACTCCTCCAGCCGCAAAAACCGCCGCTGCAGCGCCCCGCTCCATTCCGACCACTGCGGGTCGCCGGAATTCAACGCCAGCGCGGCGCGCATCGCGGCCATCTTCGAATCCAGATCGTCGAGGAAATGCAGCACCAGCGCCTCGCGGATCATCGGCAGTTTCGGCGATCCGAACGCGTATTCGCCGTGATGGCTGATCAACAGGTGCTGCACCACGGTCTTCAGCGGCGGAGGAAACCCCTCGATGCTGTCCATCGCCCGCCCCACCGACTCGACTTCCATCACAATATGCCCCAGCAGCTGCCCTTCGGCGGTGTAGCTGATGGCCCGCTCGTAACTCAGCTCGTCCAGCTTGCCCACGTCGTGCAGCAGCACACCGGTGAGGATGAGGTCCAGGTTCAGTTCCGGGTAGTGCCCGGCCACGGCCCGGGCCAGCCCGCACAGGCTCACGACGTGCTCCAGCAGCCCGCCCAGATAGGCGTGGTGCATCATCTTGGCCGCCGGTGCGCGCTTCAGGCGCGGCGCAATTGCCGGGTCGGTGACGATCTTTACTACCAGCTTGCGCAGCCACGCATCCCGCAGCCCTTCCGCCGTCTGCACCATCTCCGCGTACAGCTTCTCGACGTCCGCCTCGGTGTGCGGCAGGTAGTCCGCGAGATTCACTTCCTCGGGACTCGCGCGCCGGAACGACTCCAGCGCCAGTTGCGGTTTGTTCTTGTAGATTTCCACGCGCCCCTTCACGTGGATGATGTCGTCGCGCGCGATCTGGCTGGCCGCCGCTTCGAAGCGGTCCCACATCCGCGCCTCGATCGTTCCCGTGCGGTCCCCCAGTTCCATGCGCAGGTACGGCTTGCCGTCGCGCGTGTTGCGGACTTCCTTGGCACAAACCAGAAAAATCGAAGTGAGGGGCTGCTCGGTGTTCAGGTCCGCGACAAACTTGTTCTTCATGCGCCGGTCTCTTTGCGCTTGCCGAAGATCAGAAATTTCTTATGCCCCGGGCTCTTCTTAGCCTTGCTCGCTTCCGGCGCGGAGCTGATTTCCTGAATCGGCACCCCGCCCAGCCCCGCGCTGTCCACGTATCCCGGCTTCACGATCACGTAACTCTCCTCGCGCAGCTTCCGCAGATAGTCGCGCAGCGCCGGCTCCATCCGTTCCCCGTACAGCTTGTCCATGATCTCCGGCTCTACCTTGGCCAGCGACTGCTGCCCCTCGTCGTAGTGCTCCATAACCTGCAGGATCAGAAAACCTTGTTTGGTCTCGATCACCTCGGTCAGCCCGTTCTTCTTCAGCCCGAAAACCTTGTCTTCCAGCTCTTTCGCCAGCTCCCCGCGCTTGAACGTGCCCAGGTATCCTCCCTGCTTCGCCGTGCTGCCCTCCGAGAACCGCTTGGCCAGCTCTCCGAAGTCCTCGCCGTTTTTCACCCGCTCCAGCAGGCCTTCGGCCTTCTTCTTCAGCTCCGCCATCTCCGGCTCTTTCTTCTTTTCCGTGCTGATAAACATCTCGCGCAAGGCCACCTGTTCCGGCCGGATGAAATCCTTTTTGTGCGCTTCGTAGTACTTGCTCAGCTCATCTTTCCCGATCTGGATGTGCGAGCCCACCTCGCTGCTGATCACCCGCTGCGTCAACAGCGTGTTGCGGATGTTGTTCTTGAAATCTTCCCAGTTCAGCCCCTGCGCGCTCACCGCTTTCTCCAGCTCTTCCATGCTCGCCAGGTTGTTCTGGATGCGGATTTGATCCAGCCGCTTGATTACATCGGTCTCCACGCTGACGCCCATGTCCTTGCCGCGCTGCACCAGCAGCGACTGGTCGATCAAATCCCGCAGCACTTGCTTCTGCCGCTCCGCGACCATCGCCTGCAGCTGTTCCGCCGTGCACTTCGGACACTCCTGCGGCGCGTCCTCGGCCACCTGCGCCCTCGACTTCTCATACTCCGTGCGCGTGATTATCTCGTTGTTTACCCGGGCCACGATCTCCTCGATCGTCTTGCCCTTTTCCTGCGCCGCCACACCCGCGGCCACCAGCACCAGCAGAACCGCCAGCTTTTTCATGGATTTCCTCTCTTGCAGTTTAGCCTTGCCCTTGCAGCCCGAGCAATACGTTTCTCAGCGACTCCAGCACCGGCGCGCCACGCCCCATTTCCATCCATAGCACCCCGCTGGGGTCCAGCCGGATCCCCGTCCGCGACCGGATCAGCGCCACCAGCCGCGCCGGCTCCAGGGGCGTCTCCGGATGGAAGCGCACCGCCACCCGGCTCCCCTGCCGCTCGATGGCCGCTATGCGCAGCCGCTCACTCAGCGATTTGAGCACCGCGTACTCCAGAAGGTTGTCCACCGAAGCCGGCACCGGCCCGAAGCGGTCGGCCAGCTCCCGCCGCACATCCTCTTTCTCCGCCTCGGACCCGATCGAGGACACCCGTTTGTACGTGCGCAGGCGCAGGTTCTCTCCCGGGATGTACTCCTGCGGGATGCGCACATCCAGCCCCAGGCTGAGCGTGGTGCGCAGTTCCGGCGCCGCCTCCTCCCCCTTGATCCGCGCCACCGCGCGCTCCAGCATCTGGCAGTACAGGTCGAACCCGATGGCCCCCACGTGCCCGTGCTGCTCCCGCCCCAGCAGATTCCCAGCCCCGCGCAGCTCCAGGTCCAGCGCCGCGATGCGGAATCCCGCGCCCAGCTCGCTGAACTCCTTCATCGCCGCCAGCCGCCGCCGCGCGATGGGCGTCAGCGTCGTTTCCGGCGGCACCAACAGGTAGGCATAGGCGCGCTGGTGCGAGCGCCCTACCCGCCCGCGCAACTGGTACAGCTCCGCCAGCCCCAGCCGGTCGGCGCGATTGATCAGGATGGTGTTGGCCCGCGGAATGTCCAGTCCGTTTTCGACAATCGTCGTGGCTACCAGGATCTCCGCCTCGTCCCGGATGAACTTCAGCATCACCCTTTCCAGTTCCTTTTCGCCCATCTGCCCGTGGCCCACCACCACGCGCGCCTTCGGCATCAGCCTGCTCACCAGTGACGCTACCGAGTAGATGGACTCCACGCGGTTGTGAATGAAATAGACTTGCCCGTTGCGCGCCAGTTCGTTCTCCATGGCCCGCCGCACCAGGTCCTCCTGAAACGGCGCCACCACCGTCTGGATCGCCAGGCGGTCCTTCGGCGGCGTCTCGATCAGGGACATGTCGCGCAGCCCGGCCAGCGACATGTGCAGCGTGCGCGGGATGGGCGTCGCCGAGAGCGCCAGCGCGTGCACGTCCTTGCGCAGTTCCTTCAGCCGCTCCTTGTGCGTCACTCCGAAGCGCTGTTCCTCGTCCACGATCAGCAGGCCCAGGTCGTGAAATTTCACGTCCTTGGAGAGCAGCCGGTGCGTGCCGATCACAATATCCACTTTCCCCGCTTCCAGCCCGCTCAGCACCGTCTTCTGCTCCGCGGCGCTGCGGAAGCGGCTGAGCATCTCGATCTTCGCGGGAAACGCCGCGAAGCGCTTCTTGAAGGTCTCGAAGTGCTGGAAAGCGAGCACCGTGGTGGGCGACAGCAGCGCCACCTGCTTGCCGTCCGCTATCGCCTTGAACGCCGCGCGCATGGCCACTTCCGTCTTCCCGTAACCCACATCCCCGCACAGCAGCCGGTCCATGGGTCTGCCGCTCTCCATGTCCCGTTTGATGTCCGCGATGGCCGCTTCCTGGTCCGGCGTTTCCTGGAATTCGAAGCCGTCCTCGAATTCTCTCTGCCACGGCGTGTCCCCGGAAAACTTGAAGGCCTGTGTCGTCTTGCGCTTGGCGTAGAGTTCGATCAGCCGGTCGGCCAGCTCCTCCAGCGACTTCTTGACCCGCGTCTTGCGCGCCGCCCAGTTCGTGCCCCCGAGCTTGTCCAGCGCCGGCTGCGCCCCTTCCAGGCTGCGGTAGCCCTGCACCAGGTCCATGCGTTCCAGCGGCACGTACAGCCGCGCGTCGTCCGCATAGCGCAGCAGCATGAACTCCCCGCGCCGCCCGTCCGACTCGATCAGCCGCAACCCTTCGAACTGCCCGATGCCGTGGTCCACGTGCACCACATAGTCGCCCGGCTTCAGCTCCGAAAAATCGCTGCGGAACCCGGAGGTGCCGCTCTTGCGCCGCGGCCGCTCCTGCGCCGGCGCCACGTCGAACAGGTCGGCGTTGCCGTACAGCGTCAGCTTCGCTTCCGGGAAGGCTACTCCGGCCGCGAACGGCGCGCGCACCAGCACCAGCGCCGCGGATTCGTGCGCGCTCTCGATGGCGAATTCCGACGAGCCTGGATCCGTCTCTCCCAGCGCGTACGGCGCTTCGTATTCCCGGCAGATGTCCGCCAGCCGCTCGCGCTCGCCCGTGCTGGCGGCGGTCAGAAAGACGGACCCGCCCGCTGCCAGTTGCGATTTCACTTCGCCCATGCAGGCCACCACATCACCGTGAAACCGCGAACACGGCCGCGAACCCAGCTCGAAGCGGTCCGCCGCGCCCGTGCCCATCGCCAGCTGCTCGAGGTGTACCTGCGTCAGCGCGGAGAGCAGACCCGCCCATTCCTCCTCGTTCCAGAAATAGTGATTGGGCGGAGGAGCGTCGGCCCGTCCGTGCTTTTCGTACAGTTCCACGGCGTCCTGGGCCTGCTGCCGCACCACCTCGCGCAGGCTTTCCGGTTCATCCAGAAATACCAGCGGGCTCAGCGATTGCGCGGAAAGCTCGAAGACCGAGGTCTCTCCCTGCGAACCAGCGCTCGCGAAAATTCCCGCGAATTGCCCCGGCGCACCCTCCGCGGAAGCCGCCGCGGCGAATTCCGTCAGCGGCAGCAGCGTCGTGTGCACCACCGGGGCGGTCGAGCGCTGCGTCCGCGGATCGAATTCGCGCACGGACTCCACCGTGTCGCCCAGCAGTTCGATGCGCACCGGCCGCGGCGCTTCCGGCGAGAAGACGTCCACGATCCCTCCGCGTACGGCATACTGCCCCGGCAGTTCGACCATCTCCGTGCGCGCATACCCCACCGCTTCCAGCTGCGCAAGCAGCTCCTCGAGGCTCGCTTCCTGATCCGCCGCCAGCGTCCGCCCCAGCCCCCGGTACGCCCCCGCACTCTGATACCTCCACAACGTCGCGCTCGCTGGAACAATCAACAGCGAAACTTCCCCGCCCCCCAGCCGGTACAGCGTGGCCGCGCGCCGCTCCAGAATGTCCGCATGCGGCGGCTTCTCCTGCCATGGATCGGCGTCGAACGCCGGCAGGACGGCGACACCCTGCCCGCTTCCGGAGAAAACGGTGCTGAAAAAACGGATGGTCTCGGCCAGGGCCTCGGCGCGGTCGTTGGAATCGACCACCAGGAACGCCGGTCGCCGCAGTTCGTGTGCCAGGTGCGCCACCACCAGCCCCTTGGCAACGTCGTGCAGCCCGGCCACGCGGACCACGGCCCGCCCGCCCTGCAACGCTCCGCGCGCGCCTTCCAGCGCGGGATGGCGAAGCACGGCTTCGAGACGCTCGCGTACTGAGGAATGAATCATCGCGGAAAGTTCATCAAGCGGGAGAACCGGCGGGGCCTTCGCGCGCTTTGCGCAGTATCTCCGTCGTGGAATAGCCCGGCACCACCGGAATGCGCACCACCTGTCCCCCGGCCGCTTCTACTTCGGCCCGTCCGACGATCTGGTCGCCCGCCCAGTCGCCGCCCTTCGCCAGAATGTCCGGCAGCAGCCGCGCAATCACCGCCTGCGGCGTGTCCTCTTCAAAAATTACCACGGCGTCCACGCACTCGAACGCCGCCAGAATTTCCGCGCGTTCTCGCTCCGCGATCAGCGGCCGCCCCGCGCCTTTCAGCCGCGCCACGCTGGCGTCGCTGTTGAGGCCCACGATCAGGAAGTCGCCAAGCGCGCGCGCCTGCTCCAGCGTGCGCACGTGTCCTGGATGCAGGATGTCGAAACAGCCGTTGGTGAACACCACCCGGCCATTGCGTTTCCCCCGCCCGAACCGCACAATCGCTTCGTCGATCGTCAGGATGGCGCCGTCCAAATGCTTCTCCGCGATTCCCGAACCGCCGGCGCTCGTTGCGTGCCGCCTCGCGGTCTTCTCTCTTTCATGGTAACACGCGCCCAACCTGCCTTCCGAGGCGCCCCGTGAGACCCGTCCGCCTCGCGCAGATGGTTGCCGCACTGCTGTTGCTTGCCGCTGCAGCACTGCTCCTGCACCGCGCTGCGCTCCCCCTGCGCGTGGAGAACTTCCGCTCGGACGGCTGCCACCTCTCCGTAAACACCTTTTCGCCAAACCAGCAGCCTGCCCGCGGCAGCGTCCTCCTGCTGCATGGCCTCGCGGGAAATGCTGATGTGATGGACTACTACACCCGTGGCTTTCTCGCCCTGGGTTTGCGCGTGATTGTCCCGGACCTCCCGGGTCACGGCCGCTCCCCGGGTCCCTTCACCCCCGCCCGCGCGGAATCCTGCAGCGAAGCTCTCCTCACCGAGCTCCTCCGCCGCGGCGAGATCGCGCCCGCGCGCACCATCCTTGCCGGCCACTCCCTGGGCGGAGCCATCGCCCTTCGCCTGGCCTCCCGCACACCCGTGGCCGGCGTCCTCGCCCTCTCCCCCGCGCCCATGCTCCCTGTACCCGGCATTTCTCCGGAGATGCTTCTCTACACTCCTCCTGCCAAGCTGCCCCCCAACTCCCTCCTCGTCAGCGGCGCCCTCGAACCCGCCTCGCTCCTCCGCGCCACCGATCAGCTTCTTGCACAAATCCCCGGCCCGGGCAGCGAGCGACGCCTGGTCCCTCTTGCGAGCCACGCCAGCCTCCTCCTCGATTCCCGGGCGCTGCGCCTTTCCCTCGATTGGACCGCCCGCCTCCTCGCCCTTCCCGCCGCTCCCGCCCTGCCCACACGCAGCCTCTTCCTCGCTTTTCTTCTCGGCTTGTCCGGCTTGGTTTTTCTTTCCGGTCCCTTCCTGCGGGCAACCCTCTCCTCTCTTCCACGCTCCGCCTATCCCGCCGCTGCCACCGCTTCTTCCCCCGCGCACAGCCTTCTCGCCATGGCCGCCGCATCCCTCTGTGCCATTGGCCTGCTGACGTTCGGCGTGCCCTTAGGTTTTCTCCGTCTGTACAACGGCGGCTACCTCGCCAGTTTTCTATTTCTCGTGGGAGTTGTCCTGCTCCTCGCCCGCGCGCCGCAGTTGCCTTCTTTTCTCCGCCTGCCTCCGCAACTCGCCGCGCGCGCCGCCGCGCTGGGCCTGGCGCTCTCTCTGCTTTTCTTCGCCTGGTTCCACGTCACGCTCACCACCGCTTGGCTGGACCCCGCGCGCCTCTGGCGCTGGCCGCTTCTCGTCCTGGCCCTCTTCCCCTTTTGTGCCACCGAAGAGCTCCTGCTCGGCCCCCCGGTCCCGGTAAATCGCGCCGGCAGCCGCCGTAGACTTCTCTTGGCTCTCGCCGCGCGCCTCGTCACCTGGCTGGCGCTCGTTGCCGCGCTCTTCATTCTTCACAACGGTCAGGTCCTTCTGGTGCTGATGGCGCCTTACTTCGCCGCCTTCAGCCTCCTGCATCGCTGCGGTGTTGACCTCTTCCGGGTGGAAACCCGGTCCCCCGCTGGCGCCGCGCTTTTCGGTGCTATACTCGGCGCGGCGTTTTGTTTACTTCTTTTCCCCCTGACTTGAGCGGATCCGCACCCGCCAGCGGGCGGAACGAAACGTCATTGAGGCCAGCGACATGGCGGAGATCGCAATCGTGGGCGGCGGGCCTTCCGGGTCCATGTGCGGCGAGCAACTCGCCCGCGCCGGGCACCAGGTCCTGATCCTCGACGAGCATCTGGCGTGGGAGAAACCCTGCGGCGGCGGCCTGACCCACAAGGCGCTGGAAGCCTACCCCTTCCTTCGCGAAAACGCGCATCCCAAGAAAGTCGTGCGCGACGTCGAACTCATCAGCAGCGACGACCAGCGCGTCATGATCGAGATGTCCCATCCCATCGTGGTCTATTCCCGCGCCGTCCTGAACGGCTTGCTGCTCGACCGCGCCGCACAGAGCGGCTGCCGCGTCCTGCAATCCCACGTCACCACCGTGGACACCGATTCCAGCCGCCCGCGCTACTGTGCCGCCGGCAAATGGCATAGCGCCGATTTCCTCGTTCTCGCAGCCGGCGCCCGCAACAGCCTGTTCCCGGAAACCCGCCCGTTCCAGCCCGCCGAGCTCGAAATGACCCAGGGCTACTTCATTCCCATTTCCCGCGACGCCATCCAGGTCAAGTTCCTCCCTGAATTTGAGGGCTACATCTGGTCCTTCCCCCGCAACGATCATCTTTCGGTCGGCATCTGCGGCAACATGGCCGCGCACACCAGCAACGAACTGCGCGAGCATCTTCACGAATTTCTCGCCCGCGAAAAAATCTCTACTGACGGCGCGCGCTTCTACAGCCACGTCCTGCCCTCGCCCCGGGAACACACTCTCTCCCAGCGCCCCGTCGTCGGACGCAACTGGGCGCTCATCGGCGACGCCGCCGCTTGGGTCGATCCTCTCACCGGAGAAGGCCTCTTCTACGCCATGCGCTCCGGCGAACTCCTCGGCCGCTCCCTGGCCGAAGGCGTGCCGGAAAAATATCCCGCGCGCGTCAAGACCGCATTCTCCGCCGACTTGGAATTCGCTTCCCGCATCGTGCGCCGCTTCTACCGCGGCACCTTTCTCGGTGTGGCCGTCACCACGCATCTCGTCCAGCTCATGCGCCGCAGTTCTGTCCTGCGCCAGTTGATGAGCGATCTTTTCAGCGGCACACAGGACTACCGCAGCCTGAAGCGCCGCCTCTGGGGCCGTCTGGGAATCACCGTCAGCGAATTCGTCTCCAACGTCCTCAACCTCGAGCAGCCCGCCTCCGCCGTCACCTGCGCGGGCAGCGACACCGCCGACTGAGCGCTTCGTTTCGTCCCTCATTTTATCATCGGAAAAAACAAGACCATCCGCAACGCGGCAGCGCTGCGAAAGGTCAGGCAGGTGTGGCGGCTGTTTCTTCTAGACCGACGGGCGGCGCGTCGGCGGCTTGCGCGTCGGCGGCGGCACCAGGCTGGCCATCTTGCGGATCATCGCCAGCACCAGCCGCTTATCCCCATCGGAAAGCGTCGTGGTATAGCGCTTGATCTCCACCAGAAAGCGGATTTCGTCCTGGGAGAGTTCGCCGAGCATCTTCTGCGTTTCGCGGTCCCGGTTTGTTTCCGTCCCGGGGAAGAAATCGGCCAGGCTGATGTCCATGGCTTCGGCGATTTTCGCCAGGGTCTCCAGCGACGGCACGGTGTGCCCGTTCTCCACGCGGGAGAGATAGCAGCGCAGCAGCCCGGTGCGCCGCTCGATATCCCCCTGCGACAGTCCCCGCTGGCCCCGGTAGGTCCGGATCACTTCCCCGATATTGACTCTGGGCTTTTCCTTCGGCATGTTATCCCCCACGTAAGGGGGTAGCATACTTACCAATAGAATGCCGCGCAAGAGCTATTCTTGCGCTGGCGGCGCGTAAACAACAACGTGCCGCCACCACGCAGCACCAACCCGCGACCCGCTGCGCCCTAGCGCTGCGTTCCGCGCGCAGGCTGCACGGAGAGCGGCTGCTGCAGGCGGAATTCCAGCAGCGTTTCGCTGGGCACTTTCACCTGCTGCCCGCGCGTCAACACTTGCACTCCCGCGCCCGCCGCGCCACCCGCGCCCGCGCCAATGGCCGCGCCCTTGCCGCCTCCGGCGATTGCGCCGATGATCGCTCCCACGACGGCCCCGCCGCCCACTTTCTGCGCCGTGCCCGTGCCGCGGCCCTTGCCCTTCAATTCATATTCGCTGGTCACCACCGGATAGTCGCGCCCGTCAATGACGATCCGCGTCAGCTCCAGTTGCAGTTCGGCGCTACCGGACATGCGCCCCGCTTCCTTGGCCTCCGCCAGCCGCCCGTACACATCGGTGCCCTTGCGTGCCACGAGCACATCGTTCGCCAGCAGATCGGTCTCCAGGCTGGCGTGGAAAATGTCGCCCACGTGGTTCTTTGAGGAGTCCACGCCGTCAATCATGCGCACCAGCAGCGGCGTGCCTGCCGCGATCGTTACGGCTCCGTCCGGCGCTGCCGCCGCGCGCTGTTTCGGCGCCGGCGCAGGCTCCGGTTCGGCCTCGGCCGCCGCGGCAGGGGCCGCGCCCCCCGTGAACGTCAGTGCCACAATCTCATTCACCGAAAACGTTTCGACCCTGCTGTCCACTTCAAAGCGCAGCACCGCCTGCGTCCCGCCCAGGTAACGCCCCTGCAGCACCCGTCCGTCTTTCAATTCCAGCGTATCGGCGGAGGCCGCGCCTGCAAACACCAGTACAAGCAGCGCGGCACCCAGAATCTTTGCGAATCCCTTCATCGTCCCCTCCTGTTTGCGGTCCCGGGAAGCCTGCACCCCGGGCGACCGGAGAAAGCAGTTCTTGGGCTGGTTGCTGCCATTCTATGCCCTTCGATGCGCGCCCCTGCCCAGAAGATGGCTCTACTGCGTCGCAACGTACAAGTCCCGTGCGATATCCGCCATGAGCGCGGCGCTCTGTTTGGAATCGGCGATGCCGCGCACCAGAATCACCAGCACGAACGGCCGCGGCGCATAGACGATGGCCGCATCGTGATGAATCCTGGTGATTTCCCCGGTCTTGTGCGCTACCACCGTGCCCGGCGGCAGCCCCGCGGGGATCGCTTCATTCCACTTCTGCCGCTTGAGCATTTCGACCATCTTGCGGCTGGAAGCTTCATCCACCGCCTGCCCCTGCGCGATCGCTTCCAGCAAGATCAGCAGGCTCCGCGCCGTCGTTGTGTTGTTCAACCCCTGGTCGTAGGCTTTCCCGTCCTCCACCCCGCGCAGGACGTGCATGCCCTCGGCCTGCAGCGCTTGCGTGGTGGCGCGGATATTCTCGATGCCCAGCCGTTCGATCAGCAGGTTGGCCGCCAGGTTGCTGCTCACCGTAATCATCGCTTCGCACAGCTGCTCCAGCGTACGCGTCTGCCCCAGCGCCTTGTACAGTTCGCCCTCGGAATCCACGCCCACGTCCAGGGAATAGGCCGAGCCGTCCACGATGCTATGGAATTCGTTGCGCACCAGCAGCGGCTCGTCCAGGCTTAACTTCCCCATCGCTGTCTGCCGGTACAGCTCGATCATCACCGGCAGCTTCATCGTGCTCGCCGCATGAAACGCCTCGTCCGCGCGCCGGTACCACTCCGTCTTCCCGTCCAGCGTGCGCAGCGCGATGCCCACGTCTGCCCCGCTCGCCGCGATGCGCTCCTCCACGGCGCGCACCGCCGCCGCCAGTTTCGGGTCTTCTTTCTGCGCCAGCGCTTTCCGCTCCTGCGCGCACACCCCCGCCGCCAGCAACAGCGTCATCCCCAGCGCCAGCACGGTTCGTTTCACTGGAAATCCTTTCGGGAAGCCTGCACGAAGGAAAAAGCTGGTACCGGAGGAGGGAGTCGAACCCACACAGCCTTGCGGCCAGCGGATTTTGAGTCCGCCGCGTCTGCCATTCCGCCACTCCGGCCTTGCTGCTTTCAACATAGCATGCGCGCCACGCGGGCTCAAGGCGCAGCAGAGAGTGACTGGGGGGAGACGCCGACTTCTAGAAAATCGGGGCGAGCGCAGCGCGGCGAGCGGCGCAAAGTCTGAAGTGGAGCACACTTCAAGTAATGGTTTACGATTCGGAGTGAACCCCCTACCCCCACCCCCCGTTGTTTTTGCAAAGAGTGCGGTAGTGGTTGATTCCAAAAGAGTTGGCACTTCCTCATCAGTAAAAGAGTGCGCAAGAGTATCAAATGAGGGGAGTTGAAGTCGTTTATTTGCGTATTGTTGCAGAAGAGTGTGTAACTGTTGATTCTGCAAGGATTGCAGGAGAAGTTTCGCGGACCGGAAGTTTGTAAAGTGGTTACAGGGGAGGAAGAGTTGCGGGCGGGCAGGTTGCGCGGACAAGGGGCTTCGTCCTATCTCCTCCGCGCCAAAAACAAACGAAAGTATAGCCTATCGGGAAAAGATCTTCAACGTTGACTAGAGCAAAAGAGAGTTTTCGCCCGCCAACAACGCGGGCGAAGGGGCAGCGGTTCCGCGCCTGGCTTGACACCTCAAAGATTACTGCGGACGTCTTTTTTAAAATGCAGCATCTCCCCTTGCGTAAATCCCTGTTTGGTGAAAAATCCCTCCATTTCGGCGTGGCCCTTGGCGACGAGGGTAAAAATGGTTTGAATCCCGTGGTCATGCGCGGACAAAGTAAACTGCTCGATCAACTGGGCAGCAATTCCCCGGTGCCTGTATGCCGGATCCACGCCGAGCATCTCGATCCAGGCGACGGTTCCAGGAAGGCCGAACTCCAGCTCTCCCGCCCTGCCAAACGCGAAACCCACAACGCGGTTGTCTGTCTCAGCAACCAGAGAGGTCCAGTGCGGGCGTATGGCTTCCGAAATCTCCATTCTCTTCCGCCAGTAGTCGGGCCGCGCCACGCCCGTGGTCCGCTCCTCGATATTTACCAGTGCAGGCAGGTCTTCCATGCGAAGGTCTCGGATGTAGATGGGTTTTGGCATTGGTTTTCCCTTCTTCCCTACGCTTCAGGCATTTTCCATTTAAATTGCACTGCTCTTTTTTGAACAAGCATCCGTTGGAGCGCTTTCGGGTTCCTTCGCTGCCGCATCGCTGGTGTGAAAGGCGAGACAACCTGCGAAATAGCGGAAACCAGCCGAAAGATAGCACTCCCCTGCGCTTTCCCGCAAGGATTGAGCGTCGCTCGCAGATCCCGGCCCGGCCGGGAAGACGCCAGTTTGTTTGCAATGGAAGCTCTCTGATCCATTTCAGGAGTCGTCAGTTACGAATCACAAGTCACCTTCGTGCTGCCCCTATCAACTGTCAACTGTCGACTGTCAACTTCCCCACCCCGCCGCTTGCCCCGGCGGAGGTTCCGCGGGTACACTCCGCCAACCGCATGAGCCACACTGGTGCACTGCCTGCCACGAGGGCCGCCGCATCGGCCGCCCGCCGGCCGCTATTCGGCTTCTGGATGCTGATCGTCACGCAATTCCAGAGCGCGTTCAGCGACAATGCGCTGCGCTGGCTGGTGGCTTTTCTGGTGCTGGAGGCGGGGCTGCCGCGCGAGCGGCGAGATTTTCTCTTCGTTCTCGTGGTGCCGCTGCTGTTCTCCGTGCCATTTATTCTGTTTTCCGTCCCCGGGGGTTATTTCGCGGACCGCTACAGCAAGCGCGGCGTGACGTTGACGACTAAGTGCTTCGAGCTATGCGTCATGGTCTTTGCGGCCTGGGCGCTGGCGGGCGGGCATCTGGCGCTGGCGGGCGCGGCGCTTTTTCTGGTGAGCTCGCAGGCGGCCATCTTCGGGCCTACGAAATATTCCCTGCTGCCGGAGCTTCTGCCGCTGCACCGGCTCTCCTGGGGCAACGGGATCCTGGAGATGGGGACGTTTCTAGCGGCGATTACCGGGACGCTGGCCGGCGGGATTCTTGCGCACGTTTTTGCTAGCCGGCAAGTCTGGTCGGGCATGGTCTTCCTGGGGCTTTCGGCGCTGGGGATCTCCACCAGCCTGGGGATTCCGCGGCTTCCAGCGGCGGATCCGGGGCGGCGCTTCTCCTGGAACTGGCCGGGCGGGTTTGTGCGCGAATTGCTGGGTATGCGGCGCGACCCCTTTCTGTGGACGGCGGTGGTGGCCAACACGTTTTTCTGGTTTCTGGCTTCCCTGCTGCTGCTGAATATCGTGCTGTATGCGACGGACGTGCTGCGCGTGGACGAGGTGCACAGCAGCTACCTGCTGGCGGGCCTGAGCCTGGGGATCGCCTTCGGCAGCTTCGTCGCCGGGTATGTTTCGCGGGACAAAATCGAGTATGGCATGATCCTCCCAGCCATGGCGGGAATCGCGGCCCTTGCCGTGACCCTGGCCTGGCCCGGTCTGCATTTCGCGGAGGTACTGGGGTTGCTGGTGGCGCTGGGGGGCTGCGCGGGGTTCTTTGCCGTGCCGGTGAACGCCTTGATTCAGGCCCGGCCCAAGGCGGAGGAGAAAGGGCGGACCATAGCCGCCTCAAATCTCCTTTCTTTTGTGGGGATTGCCATGCAGCCCCTGGCCCAGTACGCCATGCTGCGCCTGGGACATCCAGATCCCAACCACGTCTTCATCATCTCCGCTGCGCTGACACTGCTCGTGGCCGGCATCCTCTGCTGGATGCTGCCCGATTTGCTTACCCGGGCCCTCCTCTGGACGCGCCTCTCGCAAAAGACTACCCTATAGCCTCCCCTTCAGGCGTGCTTATGGCCAGCGCTACCTCAATTGCCCCTGTTCCCCCGACCGAGCGGCTCGGACTCTCCTATTGGATGGGGAGGGTTCGTAAAGAGCTGGACCGGGTGTGCAGCACCCGCGACCCGGATGCGATCCACGACCTGCGCGTGGCCATCCGCCGCTGCCGCTCGCTCGCCGCAGCGCTCCAGGAAGCCGATCCTACACCCGGCTGGAAGCAACTGCGCAAAGTGCCGGTCAAACTCTTCCGCGAACTCGGCGCGTGGCGCGATGCCCAGGTGCTGGAAGACTGGGTGCGGCGCCTGGCCCCCGACGAAGAGGACCCGGCGCGGGTGCGCCTGCTGGAAATCCTCGAAGCGCGGGAGCACGACGCCCAGGCTGCCGCGTTGCGCGCGGCGGAACGCTTCGACGCGGCCTCCTGGAAGCGGCTGGAGCGCGCGCTGCGCCGCCGCGTGCAGCTGGTGCCTCCCGATGGGCCTGCGGCGCAGTGCCTGGCGTTGGAGCGTTTCGAAGCGGCGCACGAACTGCACGCGCGGGCTTTGCGCACGGAGATGCCCAAGCCATGGCACGTTCTGCGCATCGGGCTGAAGAAATTCCGCTATACCGCGGAAAACCTGCTGCCGCAGCAGTACGCGGGCTGGGAAGAGAGCCTGAAACGCGCTCAGGATCTGCTCGGAGATGTGCACGATCTCGATGTGCTGGCCGATCTGCTGAAGGGTGAAACCGGGCATCTTCCCGCGGAATCCGCAGCGGCTTTCCGGCGCACGCAGGAGCGCGAGCGGGAGGAGCGCCTGCAAACCTACCGCCAACTCACGCTAGGGCGCACCGGGCTGTGGCACACCTGGCGCAGCGGCTTGCCGCAGGGCGCGCAGATCGAAGACGCGGCGCAGGCGCGGCTGCGGGTCACAGCACGCGCGCTCGATCCGCGCCGGCGGCGCACGTCCAAAGTTTCCCGGCTGGCGCTGCGCATTTCTGAGGCGCTGGCCGCCGCGGGCGCCACGCCGCTGCTGGGCGAAGCCGCTGCACGGCGCATCCTGCATGCCGCAGCACACCTGCACGGCATCGGTGGCGCGCAGGACCGCAAGCCACCGCACAAAGCGGCCCGAGCCCTGCTGCAGAAGCTTCCCGCGCCTCCTGGCTGGAGCAACGCGGAGTGGGAATTGCTGGCGGAAACGGTGCGCTACCATCGCGGCGCGGAGCCTAAACCCGGACACCGCGGTTTCGCGGCGCTATCCGAAGAGCAGCAGCGGCTGGTGCGCCTGCTCGCGGGCCTGCTGCGGGTGGCGCGGGCGCTGCGCCGCTGCGGCGTCGAAGCCCAGCCCGGTCTGCGCGCGCAATCCTCGGGGGAAACCCTCGTGCTGCGCGTGCCGAGATGGGCCAACCGTCTCGAAAACGTCTCGCGCCTGGCCGCCGGAAAACATCTTCTGGAGCAGGCGCTGGGCCGCCCCCTGCTCATCGAGCCGGTCGAGAAAGCCGTCCCCTTCGCTCCCGAGACGGAGAACGCAGTTCTGGGTGACCGCAAAGCGGCCAACGTTTCAGGTGACCGCAAAGCGGTCAACGTTTCAGGTGACCGCAAAGCGGTCAACGGGATTGCCGCCCCCTCGGATTAAGAAACGTGCAGGCGCTTACTTCCCCGAACGGCGCAGCATTTTGGGCGGAGCGACCCACACGAGGATACCCGCAGGCGGGGAGACACGCTGGAGGTCGACCTGCGCGACGCCCGCTTTCTTCAGTGCGGTAACCGCGCGCTTGGAACCCAAGGCGTAGGCGATCAGGTCATCGAGCTGCGGGGCATGGCCGAAGAGGAAGACGTTGGCGCCCGGCTTTTCGTGTCCCATCTCGCGGAAGATAAGCAGCGGATCGGCGCCCGGCAGGAGAGCCTCCGACTGGCGGATCTTCTGCGCAGGAAAGCCCAGGGCATCGGCAAAAATCTCGGCCGTCTGCATGGAGCGCACGTAGGGGCTGGAAAGCATCTGGTCCGCGGCGGCGCCCAGCGCCGCGACGCCTTTGGCCGACTGTCTGGTCTTCGCGATGCCCTCTTCGGTGAGGAAGCGCTCCGGGTCCGGCGGACACTTCGGAGCGCCGCGCTCGATGGCGATACCGTGGCGCACGATATACAGATGCATACTTTCTCCCTGTCCTGACTTATGCCGCCGCCTGGCGGAATAAGAGTTTCACGCGAAATTCCTTTTCAAAGAGCGCGGTGCT
This sequence comes from Terriglobia bacterium, assembly GCA_020072785.1. Taxonomy (NCBI): domain Bacteria; kingdom Pseudomonadati; phylum Acidobacteriota; class Terriglobia; species Terriglobia bacterium. The sequence continues at coordinate 1,582,709 of JAIQGG010000002.1, forward strand.
GCGCGCGGCGTAGCGCAGATCCTCGCCGGCATCGCCGCGGGCCTGAATTTGCAGACCGATGGCGCCGCGGCGGAAAGCGGCTTTGATCTTGCTGATGCGCGCGCGGTGGGAATGGTCGAGGGCTTCGGCGAGGCGCAGGAAGGAGGCCAGGCGGCGCACGGCGCGCTGCTCGCTGCCGCTCAGCGAGGCATACGCGGCGTGGTGGCGCGCGGGCTCGCTCTTGCGGGTGTGATAGCGCACCAGGCCGGCGACCATGGCGCGCTCGGGCCCTTCCAGGCCGGCAATGTCGCCGTTCTGCACCAGGTACTCGCCGTGCTTGTGATGGCCGCGATGACTGATGACGTGCCCGAGGTCGTGCAGGAGCGCGCCGGCTTCCAGGAGGACGCGGGCGCGGGGCGGAAAATGATGAACGGGCTGGAACTGGTCGAAAAGCAGCAGGCTGAGTTCGCGGACGTGCTCGGCATGCTGCTGGTCGTAGGCCATGGGGGCGAGGCGGCGCGCAAAGCTGCGGGCGCCGGCGAGGAGCTGGCGGGCCGCGGCGTCGTAGCGATGGCGTTCGGCGCGGCTGAAGGATTCGCGGGCGATCTCCTGCAGCAAGCCTTCGCGGACGCCGGCGCCGGGGACCAGGAAGGTGCGCAGGTTCAGGTAGCGGCCGAGGGTGAGAAAGATGATGGCGGCGACGCCCATAACGTCGGCGCGGTCGCGGCGCACACGGAAGGTTTTCATGCGCTCGCGCACGTCGCGCTTGAGGATGGAGGCGAGGCGCTCGCGCAGGAGGGCGAGATCGAGGGTGGCCACGCCATACTCGCGGGGGCCCGGCGCGATATTCGCGAGAGTTTCGGCGTTGCCGCCGCAGGCCACGGCGATCTGCCCGCCGAGGTTGGGGCGCGCGGGCAGGCGCGATTCGAGCAGGGCGCGAACATAGCGGCGCACCTGCTCAACCTGGGAGGGGCGCACCACGCCGGGTATGTCCAGGGTGGTCATCAGGCGCACCGTGCCCACGGGGAGCTGCACGCTCTGCTGCAGAGCATGATCGCGGAGCAGGCTGATCTCCAGGCTGCCGCCACCAAGGTCCACGATGCAGCGGGGCGGGGCTTCCGGGCTGACCGCGGCCAGCACGGCCTCGCGGCCGAGGCGCGACTCTTCCGCGCCGCCGATGACTTCCACGGCGATGCCGCTCTTCTGCTTGATGCGGCGAACCAGCGAGCCGCGGTTGCGGGCCTCGCGCGAGGCGCTGGTGGCCACGGCGCGGTAGCGGGTCACGTCGTATTCGTCGAGGAGCGAGCGGAAGTGGCGGAAGGCTATTGCGGCTCGGGCCAGGGTTTCTTCGCTGAAGCGGTGGCGCAGGAAGACGCTTTCGCCCAGGCGCAGGGCGATGCGTTCCGTGTGCAGGGGCTCGATATCCAGAGCGGAATAGGCGCGGGCGATGGAGATGCGGATGGCGTTGGAGCCGGCGTCGATTGCGGCGATGTGGACGGGATCAGCCAAGCTGGGTTTACCGCCAGAGATATGCGAGCGCCGCGGAGGGCGTGTATTTGCCGGCGCGGATGCCCAGTTGTTCGGCAATCTTCTGCCGCAATTGCTTGTTCACGGTCTGGACACTGGCTTCGCCGTCGAGGTCGATGAACGCATGGCGTTTGGCCATGACTTCGAATTCGCGCTTGATCATGGTCTGGTAGCGGATGAAGGACCAGTAGAGGTCGTGGGACAGGGACATATCGCGGCCAGCCTCCCAATAGCTGATGGCCTGGGTCTTCTTGAACTCGCGGGCGAAGGCGGTCTCCGGACGCACGTTGAGCCAGAAGGTCAAGTGCGGGCGCAGGGCCATGGCGTAGAGGCCGCTGAGATAGTCGCGGTTGATGCCGCGCACCACGCCGCGCGCCATGAGGGTGTAGATGTAGCGGTCGGCGAGGACGAGGGTTCCGGCGCGCAGAGCAGGGAGAACGCGATGCTCGAGCTGGTCGAAAAAGTCGGTGGCGTACATCAGCGCCAGGGTCATGCGGGTGACCGCGTTGCGCGCCAGCAACTGGTCAATGTCCTTGCCCACCAGATACGAGCGGCGCAGGCCGCTGGTCTGCACCGCGAAACCCTCGGATTCCAGCCACTCCTGGAGCAGGGCGATCTGCGTGGAGCGGCCGGAGCCGTCCATGCCCTCGATGACCACGAGCTTGCCGGTGATGTCGCTGGGGTCGCAGCCCACCAGCTGCTCGCCGAAGAAATAGGGGCCAGCGCCCTCTTCGGCGCCTTGCGGCGCAACGGAGGGTTTGGCCGGCGGTGCGGGCGGGGCCGCGGGGGCGGCTTCCGCGGGGGCTTCGGGCTTTTCCGGCTCGTCGGGGCTCATAGGGCTTCCTCGGGGCGCGGCGCAAAACGCTTCAGGTCGATCCGCTCGGCCACGATCTCGCGCATCTGTTTCTGGAGCTTGTTGACCGGGAGGGTGCCGTCGAGGACGACAAAATTATCGCTCTCGACCATCTTGTCATACTCCTCGAGAATGCGCGCCTGGAAGAGACGGAAACTTTCCGCGCGGTCGTAGGAAAGGCCGAGGTCCATTCCGGCTTCGTAGTATTTCAGCTTGGGGCGGCCGCTGAGGATGCGGTTCACGGCCACGTCCAGGGGGGCGCGGAAATAGAAGGTGATGTCGGGCACCGGGGCAAAGCGATAGAGATTGCGGAGCCAGCGCGGAGGGCAGCCGCGCGCGGCATCGCGCGCGAAGCCGGTGTAGGTGTAGCGGTCGGCCAGGACCAGGTAATCGGCCTGCAGCAGGGGCATGATCTGGCGCTCGCAGCGGTCGGCGAAATCCGCGGCGTGCAACAGGGAGAAAGTCACCGGAGTCAGGAGACGGCGCTGTTTGCCGCGGCGCGTCGCGGACTTGACCAGGGGCGAGGAGTTCCACTCCGTGAAGTGCAGGCGGTAACCGCCGATCTCCAGCCAGCGCTTGAGCAAGTAAAGCTGCGTGCTCTTGCCCGAGCCGTCCGTGCCCTCGACGACGATAAGAGCGCCGGGATAGGCGCGGCTGGGGACAGGGCGGCCCGGCTGGGGAAGCGTGGATTTGGCCGGCTCCTGGCGGGCCGGCTTCGGCGTGGTGTCCTGTGCTTCGGTCATAGTCGGATGGCTCGCATCCTAATCCCAAAAGCGTACTCTGCCAACGTTACAGCTCCATTACACCACGAGAGGGCGCGCAGCCCAATATGACCCTTCCCGGTTGCAGAGAATAGCGGTTGCGATCCTTCCCCCACCTTCGCCAGGTGGGTTCAGCACGACAATCACAGTTTTTGCGCAGACTGGTTGCGCAGACTGCTAAAAGAGCGCGAATTTGACGCGCAGGAACTTTTTGGGATTCTGCCGGACGTCCCCGACGAGCAGGCGCAGGTCCCCGGTCAAGCCCGCGAGATTGTCGTAGAGCTTGGGATCGCTGAAGAGTTTGCCGGCGCTGGTGGTGTTGTCGTTGAGCTTGGCGGTGGCGGCGGCCAGATTTCCGCTGGTATCGCGCAAATTGACGAAGAGGGACTCGTCGGTGGCCAGCTTGCCCAGCGTGCCCTTGCCTGCGCGCACGTCGGCGAGCAGCAGATTGCCCTTTTCGGCCACTTGTTTAGCGTTGTCATACAGGCTGGGGTCATAGATGAGCTTCCCCACCGTACCCTTCTGGGCCTGGATGTCCGCGAGCAGAGTATCCACGCGGCCCACAGCGGTATTGGCCTTCTGATAGATCTCCTCGGAGGCCACCAGCTTGCCCAGGGTTCCCTGGCCGGCCTGGACGTTGCTCACTATCTGGTCGCTTTTGGCCAGGATGCTGTTGAGATGCGCATAAGCCTGTTCATCGGTGAGCAGCTTGCCAAGCGTGCCGCGGCCTTCCTGGACGCCGGCGATCAGGTCGCGCACCTCGTCGGAGAGAGCGCTGAGGTTGCCGAGCAGGTCCGCGCTGCGTTGCACGACCTCTTTAATGGCTTTTTCCTCCACGCCCTTCACTTCCTGGCCTTCTTTCAAGGGCACGCCGGTGAAGCCGCGAGTAATGTTCACGTAGCGGTTGCCCAGCAGCCCTTCCGTCACCAGGCTGACGGTGGAATCGGTGAGAATGTCATCCTGGTAGCGGCGGTCCACACGGATCACGACCTCGATGTTGCGGTTCTTATCGGGGGCCTGGCCGCGCACCCGCGGCGCGACGCGGATGGCCTCGACGTTGCCGACCTCGACGCCGTCCAGGCGCGCGGGCGCGCCCGTGGCCAGCCCCCCGACCTCGGGGAGATAGGTGCGCAAGCGGTACTTCGGCCCGAGCACACCCGGAGCGGTGACATAAAAGATGCCTACCGCGAGGGTCGCCAATCCCACGAGCACGAACAAACCGACGCGCAGTTCGGTCCAGGTTAATTGCTTGCGCTGTGCCATGTTTCGTTCTCCTCTCCCGCCCGGCGCTCAGGCCCCGGCAGGTCAGACCAAAAATCGCCGCAAATAGGGATCCTTCGACGCCACGATCTCTTCCGGACCGCCTGTGAAATATACTAGCCCGTCGCGATAGACGAGAAAGCGCGTGCCGGCTGCTTCCCCGCGCGCCGCCGCGCTGCCGTTCTTGCCGGCCAGGGGAAAGACGCGGCGCGACTCGGGATCAAAGCGGAAATTGGCCAGCGCAAAGCCGTCCTGCAGGCGGTGCGTGGCCAGCAAAGCGGTGACGCCGTAGACGTCGCGCAGGCGCAAGATCAGAGTGATGATGGTCTGCGCGGTCATGGGATCCAGGCCCGCGGTGGGCGAATCGTAGAGGACGACCGGGGGGCGATTCACCAGGGCCCGTGCAATGGCCACGCGCCGCCGCATGCCTCCCGAGAGCTCCGAGGGCAGCATCTCCAAGGCGTCTTCCAGCTCCACGAAGCGCAGCGTCTCACGCACGCGCGGCTCGATCTCCTCCTCCGGCAAGCCGTCTTCGCGCAAGCGGTAGGCGACGTTGTCGGCCACGGTCATGGAATCGAAGAGCGCGCCTTCCTGAAAGACGAAACCGATGTGGCGGCGGAACTCCAGCAACTCCTCTTCGTGCATCTCCGACACCGCCTGGCCCAGGACGCGCACGTGTCCTGCATCCGGGCGGAGCAGGCCGGCGGCCAGCTTGAGGGTGAGGGTCTTGCCGGTGCCGCTCTCGCCGAGCAGCACGAGGGTCTCACGCGGCGGGACGGCGAAGGAAACGCCGCGCAACACGTCTCCCTCCTCGAAGCCGATGCGCACGTCTTCGAGGGAGATCACCGGCGCGTTCGTGCCGTGGCTGCTCATGATTCCGTGCGACCGCAAAGCGGTCAACTTCCGTGGGCCCGCGAAGCGGTCAACCAAGTGCCATGATTATAGTGAGAAATGGCCCGCCGTACAGGGCTGGCATGCACCGGCGGGGAATTCGTCCGCCTGGCCCCTGGCTAGAATACCTTGTCCGCGAGGAACAGGGAGACTTTGGTGAGGAAGAAATCCGCGGCAATGATGAGCACCGAGGAGACGACGACAGCCTGGGTGGTGGCGCGCCCCACGCCCTGCGTGCCGCCGCGGACCGACAGGCCCTTGTAGCAGCCCACCGTGGCCAAGATGAAACCGAAAAATACCGGCTTGCTCAGGCCTTGCATCAGGTCGGCAAACTCCAGGGCATCGATGGCCCGGGTCCAGAACTGATAGGCGTCCAGGCGCAGGGTGAAGACCGAGACCACGCAACCGCCCAAAAGACCGATAAAGTCCGCCAGCGCGGTGAGCAGCGGCAGCATCAGCAGGGTGGCCAGCACGCGCGGAGTCACCAGCTTGCGGCTGGGGTCCGTGCCCATGGCGCGCATGGCGTCCACCTGTTCGGTCACCAACATCGAGCCCAGCTCCGAGGCGATCCCCGAAGAGCAGCGCCCGGCGACCAGCAGCCCGGTGATCGTCGGTCCCAGTTCGCGCACCAAGGCAATGGCCACGACGTCGCCGGTGAGGGCGGTCTGGCCGAAGCGGGTGAACTGCGAGCCGGTCTGCAGGACCATCACCGCGCCGATGAAAAAACCGGTGAGGAGCACGATGGGCAGCGAGCCCACGCCGATGATGTCCATCTGCTCCATGGCGTCCAGCATGTAGCGCGGCCCAGCCGCCAGATTGGTGAGGGAACGCAGAGAAAGGATGGAATAGTCCTGCACGCCGGCGACGGCTCTCTGGGCCGCGCCGCCCAGAATATGGAGCAGCGAAGGCGCCTCGGCTTCCTTCGCATCACGGCTGGTCGCTTGGAGTGGAGTATCCGCCACGATAGTTCGCCGGCCAGAATCTCTGGCACGTCTGGCCCTGAAGCCTATCTTCCGTGCGCAGCGGCGTCAAGCGCCCGCCGCAAGAACGGTGCGGCGGACGGCCTGCGCTCCGGCGTAGCGCGCTGGACGCTGCACGCCACCCCGGCTACACTAGAAGGTATCTCACAAATGCTCAAATCGAAGTGAGCATCCGCGCTTCGCCCCGGATGAGGGCGTTCGACAGGTGGTCAGCGATTTGTGAGACAGGCGCCAGTTCTTTTTTAGCCGCGAAGCAGCGGCTTGCCGAGGTTACGACTCTTCATGCTGCGTTTCTATACCGCCGGTGAATCGCACGGCCAGGCGCTGCTAGCCTGGATCTCCGGGCTGCCCGCTTCCCTGCCCGTGGATGTGGCCTTCGTGAACCACGAATTGCACCGCCGGCAGCTGGGCTTCGGGCGCGGCGGGCGCCAGAAGATCGAGAAGGACCGCGCGGAGATTTTTGCGGGGGTGCACCACGGGCGCACCATCGGGGCGCCCATCGCGCTGCGCATCGAAAACCGCGACTGGGCCAACTGGGAAAAAGCGCTGCCCGTGGAAGGGCCGGGAGATCCGGCGGCGGAACGCCGGCTTACCGCGCCGCGCCCCGGCCACGCGGACCTTGCCGGCGGGTTGAAATTCGACCTGCACGATGCGCGCTACATCCTGGAGCGCGCGTCGGCTCGGGAAACCGCGGCGCGGGTGGCCGCGGGAGCGCTGGCCAAGCTGCTGCTGCGGGAATTCGGGATCGAGCTGGCCAGCCACGTCGTCGCCGTGGGGCATGTGCGGCTGGAGCGTCCGGCCACGTGGGAAGAAGTGAAAGCCGTTTGCGGGGATCTGGATTCCCCGCTGCGCTGCGTGGACGGAGAAACGCAGGAGCGCATGAAGGCGGAAGTGGACCAGTCGCTGCGCAAGGGCGACACGGTGGGCGGGGTCTTCGAAGTGATCGCGCACAACGTGGTGCCCGGCCTGGGGAGCCACGCGCAGTGGGATGAAAAACTCGACGGGCTGCTGGCGCAGGCGATGATGTCGCTGCAATCGGTGAAGGGCGTGGAGATCGGCGCGGGAATCACCGCGGCCGGGAGCTACGGCTCGGAGGTGCAGGATGAGATCGGCTACGACGCAGGGGCGCGGCGCTTCCGCCGGCCGAGCAATCGCGCCGGGGGACTGGAAGGCGGGATCAGCAACGGCGAGGACGTGGTGGTGCGCGGGTACATCAAGCCGATCTCCACGCTGCGGCGCCCGCTGGAGACGGCCGATCTGGTGACCAAGGAGCCCGTGAAAGCCGCCTACGAGCGCTCCGACATCTGCGTGGTGCCGGCGGCGGGAGTGGCCGGGGAAGCCATGGTCGCTCTTGTGCTGGCGGGCGCTTTTCTGCAAAAATTTGGAGGAGATTCGCTGGCGGAGACGCGGCGTAATTTTGAGGGCTATGGCCGACAACTCGACAACTACTGAACGCACCGCAGGCGGGGAAAAGCCGCGCACGATCTATGCGATCGTGAAATACGGCGACCCGATTCTGGAAACGCCGACGGCGCCGGTGACCAGCTTCGACGCCCAGTTCGCGGAACTGTGCGAGGACATGTTCGCTACGATGTATGCGGCGCAGGGCGTAGGTCTGGCCGCTCCCCAGATCGGGCGGAGCCTGCGCGTGGCCGTGGTGGACGTGACCAGCGGGAAGAATCCGGAAGCGCGCATCGTGCTGGCCAACCCGGAGATCATTCATGGGGAGGGCGAGAAGCGCGAGGAAGAAGGATGCCTTTCCATTCCCGGCTTCCGGGGCTACGTGATGCGGCCGCAATTCGTCACCGTGCGCGCGCAGAACACCAAGGGCGAATCGTTCGAGCTGCGCGGGGAGGACCTGCTGGCGCGGGCCTTCTGCCATGAGATCGATCACTTGCACGGCATCCTGTTTCTGAAGCACCTCAGCATGCTCAAGCGCGACCTGATCAAGCGCAAAATCAAGAAGCTCCGCAAACAAGGCGAGTGGTGAGCTCCGGGCGGCTCGGAGGAGGCGCCATGCGCATCGTCTTCTGCGGCACGCCGGACTTCGCCGTTCCCACCCTGCAGCATCTTCTAGCCAGCAAAGAGTTCCAAATCGCAGCGGTGCTCTCGCAGCCGGACCGCCCGCGGGGGCGCGGGCAGGAGATCTCCGCGCCGGCGGTCAAGCAGGCTGCGCTGGCCGCGGGGATTCCAGTGCACCAGCCGGCGAAAATCCGCAGCGAGGATGCGCTGGCTCTGCTCAAGCGGCTTGCGCCCGACGCCGTGGTGATCATCGCCTACGGGCAGATCATTCCCGCGGCGCTGCTGGCGATCCCGCGTCTGGGCTGGATCAATCTGCACGCGTCGCTGTTGCCGAAATACCGCGGCGCAGCGCCCATCAACTGGGCCATCGTGAACGGCGAGACGCGCACGGGGCTGACCACCATGCGCATCGACGCAGGCATGGATACCGGGGAGATCCTGCTGCAGCAGACGCTGGAGATCGGAGCGGAAGAAACCGCTCCGGAACTGGCGGCGCGCATGGCCCAGGCCGGCGCACCGCTCATGGCCGAGACACTGCGCGGTCTGCGCGACGCCCGGATCACGCCGCGCGCGCAGGACCACGCCGCAGCCAGCGTCGCGCCCCTTCTCAAACGCAGCGACGGGCGCATCCCATGGGAGTTGACCGCCGGGCAGATTTACAATCGAATCCGCGGGCTGGCTCCGTGGCCGGGGGCGTTCAGCACGTTTCGCGGGCAGCGCTGCCACATCTGGGGCCAACCCGTGGACGGGACAACGCTGGCGCATCCCGGACGCATCTTGCATAGCGGAAGCGAAGTGGAGGTAGCCTGCGGCTCCGGGACACTTCTGCGGCTGGATGGCGTCAAATTAGAGGGACGCAAGCGTGTCTCCGCGCAGGAGTTCGCCAACGGTGCGCGACTCGGCGAGGGTGAGGGCTTTGAGGCGGATGCCTGAGGCCGCTGGAGGTCGTGCGCGGCGGAGAAGGAACAGCGCCGGCGCACGGAAATTGCACGCAACACGGCACTGGGGCATACTCGCATTTCTGTGCCATTTCGGTAAATCTGGAGCGACGCGAATGATTTTTCATCGGAACGGCATGACACCCGCAGGCCGCGGGCGACTGAAGGCTGCGGGCCGCTTGTTTCTCTGCGGCGTGCTGACGCTCCAGCTTTGCGGCGCACCGCTGGGCCGCGCGGCCAACGATTCTCGCGCACAGTTGCCTCCCCCCGATGCCCTCCTGCAGACCATGAAGGGCGAACTGACGCGCGCCACCAAGGAACTGGGCAAGAACGATCCCGCGCCGTACTTCCTGAGCTATACGGTGTACGACCAGAACCTGGTCGTACTCGTGGGAGCCTTCGGCAGCTTGCTGACCAATGCCGCCGTGCAGCGGCGGCAGGCCGATGTGTCCATGCGCGTGGGTTCGCCCGCGCTGGACAATACGCACGGGCAAAGCCGCCCCTCGGGGATGACTTCCGGAACCCTGCCTCTGGGCGACAACCCCGACGCCATCGCGCGCGTCCTGTGGGAGCTCACCGACCGGGAATACAAGCGCGCCGCGCCCGCGTTCCTCAACGTCAAAACCAACATTGCAGTGCGCGCCGAGGAAGAGGACAAATCGCCGGACTTTTCGAAAGACATCCCGCAGTACCGCACCGGTGTCGAGGGGGTGGCGCCGGGATTCGACCACGCCGCCTGGGAAGGTGAAGTGCGGCGGCTGTCCGCGGCGTTCCGCAAATACCCCGAGGTGTACTCGGCGGTGGTGGTGCTGCAGGTACAAGGCTCGACGTCGCGGCTGGTATCGAGCGAAGGCAGCATGATCGTTTCGCCGAGCGCTTCGGCACGGCTGATCATCCAGGCGCAGACGCGCGCCGACGACGGCATGGAACTGCTGCGGGTGGAAACGTTTCAGGCGCCGACCCCGGCGGAGCTTCCGGCCGAGGGCGAACTGCTCGGGAAGATCGAGCGCGTGGCGGTGGACCTGCAGGCGCTGCGCAAGGCGCCTGTCGCCGAGCCCTTCGCCGGGCCGGCCATGCTCTCCGGGCGCGCGGCCGCGGTCTTCTTCCATGAAGTGCTGGGGCACCGGCTGGAAGGCCACCGCCAGCGCGACGAGGACGAAGGCCAGACCTTCACCAAGAAGGTGGGACAGGAAATCCTGCCGAAGTTTCTCAGCGTCATCGACGACCCGACGACGCGGCAACTCAACGGGGTGAAGCTGGCCGGCAGCTACGATTTCGACGACGAAGGGGTAGCGGCGCAGCGGGTCGAGGTCATCCAGAACGGGGTGCTGAAAAATTTTCTGATGTCGCGCATGCCCATCACGGGCTTCGAAAAATCGAATGGGCACGGGCGCAACCAGCCCGGGCTCATGCCCACCGGACGGCAAGGCAATCTGCTGGTCACGTCCACGCAGACGTTGCCGGACTCCGAGCTGCGCAAGCGCTTCTTGGAGGAAGTGAAGAAACAGGGAAAGCCCTACGGCCTGTACTTTGACGACGTACAGGGGGGCTTCACGCTGACCTCGCGCGCTCTGCCGCAGGCTTTCCAGGTTCTCCCGGTGATGGTCTATCGCGTGTATGCGGACGGGCGGCCGGACGAACTGGTGCGCGGCGTGGACATCGTGGGCACGCCGCTGGCAGCGCTGACGCGCATCCTGGTCACCGGCGACAAGCCGCAGGTGTTCAACGGGGTTTGCGGGGCGGAGTCCGGCAACGTGCCGGTGTCCGCGGCCGCTCCCGCCATGCTTTTCTCGGAGATGGAAGTGCAGAAGCGCGCGCATTCGCACACGCGGCCGCCCATCTTGCCTCCCCCCGGGTTTGAGACGCCCGCCGCGGGCCACGACGCAACGCCGAAGCCGGAGGTAAAGCCGTGAAGATCACGCAACGCACTCTGGCTCTTATGACGTTCGCTCTCCTGCTGGCCGCGGCGGCGCCGCTGCGCGCCGCGAACACCCCGGCCGCGGGCACGCCGGACGCCGCCGCAGAAGCACGAGTCGCGGCCGCCGCCGATCCCCTGCTGGAAGCGCTGCTGACGGAACTGGAGCGCTCCAAAGCGCACTTGAAGATGGAGCAGGTGCAGGCCCCCTATTACATCGAATACCGCGTCCACGACGTGCACGACTTTTACGTGGAGGCGGCCTTCGGAGCAGAGCGCGAGGAACAGAACATGCGCGGGCGGGTCCTGCGGGTGGTGGTACGGATCGGGGATTACAAGCAGGACAGCTTCTTCGGCCAGGGTGTCGGAGAGACGACATTTCTGCCTCTGGACAACGACCCGATCGCGCTGCGCCACCAGATCTGGCTGGCCACCGACGAAGCCTACAAGGCCGCCGGGGAATCGCTCACCGAGAAGCAGGCGTACATGAAGCAGTTCGCTACGGACGCCAATCCAGTGGACGACTTTGCGCGGGCGACGCCGGTGACGGCGCTCGGCCCCCTGGCGGCGCTGGCGGCGGATGCTCCCACCTGGCGCAAGACCCTGGAGGACGCCACCAACCTCTACCGCCAATATCCCGCCGTGCAGTCGCTCTCCGGCTCGGCGCGCTTCGCAGCCATCAACGAGTATTTCGTGAATTCTGAAGGGACGGTCACGCGCTCCGGCCGCAGCACCTACACCGTGACCATCGGCGGTTCCACGCAGGCTGCCGACGGCATGCGCCTCTCGCGCAGTCCCTACTGGACCGTGGGCCGCCCGGAAGAGCTGCCGACGCGCGAGGCGCTTCTCGCGGATACGAAGAAAACCCTGGAGACTCTGGTGGCCCTGCGCGAAGCGCCCATCGCCGAAGAGGAATACCACGGTCCGGTCCTGTTCGCCGCGGACGCCGCCGATGACATGTTCGCGGGGCTCGTGGGTGGCAATATTCTCGGGCGCAAACCGCAGCCCGGCAGCCCCAAGCGCACTACCGGCGCGTTCGACACCAGCTACAAGGGGCGCGTGCTGCCGGCCTTTCTCACCGTTGTGGACGATCCCACAGTGCAGCAATTCCAGGGCCAGAGCCTCGTGGGCAGCTACGCAGTGGACAGCGAGGGGGTGCGAGCGCAGGCGGTCACCGCGGTGGACAAGGGAATCCTGGTCAGCTATCTGCTCGGGCGCATGCCCATTCGCGACTTCCCCGCTTCCAACGGGCACGGGCGCACCGGGCCCGGCGGCATCCCCCAGCCGAGCATCGGCAATCTGTTCATCCGCACGTCGCAGCCGCAGGGCGCCACAGCGCTGCGGGAGCAGGTGATAGAGATGGTGCGGGCAGAGGGCAAGCCCTACGGCTATCGTGTGGAGACGCTGGGGCCCGGGAACTCGCCGCGGCTGCTCTACCGCATCTACGAAAAGGACGGGCACGAAGAACTCGTGCGCGGCGCCGTCTTCAGCGAACTGGACATCCGCACGCTGCGCAACAACCTGGTCGCCGCGGGCGATGATCCGCTGGTGAGCAACCGCGCCAGCGGGCTGCCCGCGGCGATCATCAGCCCGTCCGTGCTCTTCGACGAGTTGGAAGTGAAGCGTGCCGATACCAGCAAAGACAAACTCCCGGATTATCCGCCGCCGCCCTTTGCGTCCGCCGCGGCCAGCAGCAAAAAATGAGCAGCGCCGACGATCCTCGAGTGCCGCCCGACGAGCCGCCCGGTTCGGAGCTGGAAACTTCGCCCGAGCCGGACTCCGAGGAGTTGCCGAAGCCGTGGTTCGCAGCGGCCCCCGCAGCGCCTCCCGATTCCGGGGCCGATTCCGGGGCCGAACCCGAGGGCATGACCCTGCGGCAGCGCCTGGAATGGCTGACCCGCGTGGCCCTGCTCGTTTTTATCCTGGCATCCGCGGCATTCCTCAGCGCCATCACCGCCATGCGCATCGCCATCCACGGGCGTGAAGTGGCCATGCCCAATCTGGTCGGGAAAAACGTGGCCGAGGCCGACCATCTCCTGCGTTCGAGCGGACTGCTTCTCCGCGTCGCCGATCGCATTTACAGCGATCTGCCGATCAACGTCGTCGTGCGCCAGACACCGCCTCCGGGCATGCAAATGAAGGTTTCCCAGCAGGCCCACGTGATCCTCAGCCTGGGCCAGCGCCAGCTCTCCATCCCGGCTCTGGAAGGCAAATCGCTCCGCGCCTCACGCATCGAGCTGCTGCGCGGCGGTTTGCAGATCGGAGAAGTCTCCAGCATTTCGCTGCCAGAGGCCACCGGGGACACCGTGCTTATCCAAGATCCACGGCCGGGGAACGGAGCAGCCACGCCGCGGGTGAATGTGCTGGTCGCGCAGCCTTCGGGGGAGTCCGCATACGTCATGCCCACGCTTACCGGACTGAGCGAAGCGGAAGCCGCCCGGCTCCTCAGCCAGGCGCCCCTGCACTACCAAGCCAACTACGTGGCCGCCCCGCAGTGGCCGCACGGCGCGGTCATCGAGCAGACCCCCTCCGCCGGGGCGCGCATCACGGTCTCCGCCACGGTCGAGCTGACCGTGGCCAATTAGAAGTCCGCTCCTACCTGCAAAGATCGAAGAGAGATTCCTCGATTCGTCCGGAATGCCGGTGTTCTGTCTGCCGCCGTGCTATTCAGGAATAGCTCTGATTGCGCGAAGCCCCGCTTCCCTTCCAATTTGCAAATCGTCTGCGCTTCGCGCATGATTACACTTTTGTTTGGCGTTTTCTTAGGCCATTTGTGCGCCGGGGCGGCGGGTGCCGGCCGGCGCGGCCCATTCTGAGGATCGAGGAGTTTCATGGACAAGCCAGCGAAGATCGCCGCGCCGA